>NZ_NEVB01000241.1:0-20245 GCF_002259925.1 Aeromonas sp. A35_P
CCGGTTTAAGCAGCGTTTTGACCTCAAAGGCATGTTGGTTGAATTGGGGCATGCAGTCGTGGCAAGCCCTCCGATGCCATATCGGCTCTTGAAGCTGGCTGAGGGTCATGGGTAATCAGGTAAAAAAGAAACACCGCCAGCTGGCGGTGTTTCTTTTTTCATGGTGATCAGACTCGGCGCAACGCTGACTCACACCCCCAGCCGATCGCGCAGGGTGTACCAAGCGGCGCCGGCGGCGGTGAAGGGAATACGGAACAGGCGGCCACCCGGGAAGGGGTAGTGCGGCAGCTTGGCGAACGCATCGAAGCGCTCCGCCTGGCCGCTCAACACCTCGGAGAGCAGCTTGCCCGCCAGATGGGTACAGGTGACGCCATGGCCGCTGTAGCCCTGCATGTAATAGATGTTGTGGCCGATGCGGCCAAACTGCGGCAGCCGCGACAGGGTGAGCAGGAAGTTGCCGGTCCAGGTGTACTCCACCTTGACGTCCGCCAGCTGGGGGAAGGTCTTGAGCATCTTGGGAATGATCAGCCGCTCGATGTCCGCCGGATCCCGCGCCCCATAGACCACGCCACCGCCATAGATCAGCCGGTGATCGCCGGAGGTGCGGTAGTAGTCGAGCAGGTAGTTGCAATCTTCCAGACAGTAGTTTTGCGGCAACAGCGAGCGGGCCCGCTCCTCTCCCAGCACCTCGGTGGCGATCACCTGGGTGCCGCAGGGCATGCTCTTGCCGGCGAGCTCGGGCACCAGGTTGCCGAGGTAGGCGTTGCCGGCCACCACCACGTAGCGCGCCTTGACCGCCCCCTTGGCGGTCTTGACCAGGGCAGGCTGACCCGGCGTGATGCTGGTGACGGCAGACTGCTCGAAGATCTTGCCACCCTGCAAGCGGATGGCCTCCGCCTCCCCCAGCGCCAGGTTGAGGGGGTGGATGTGGCCACCGCTCTTGTCGAGCAGGGCGCCGACGTAGCGATCGCTCGCTACCACCTCGCGCACGCCGTCGGCATCGAGCAGCTCCAGCTTGTCATTGCCCCACTTCTGCCAGCGCTCATATTGCGCCTTGAGCTCGTGCAACTGCTTCTCGGTCTCGGCGGCGAACACCCCGCCCTCCTGCAGATCACACTGGATGTTGTAGCGCTTGATCCGCTCGCGGATGATCTGGCCCCCCTCAAACAGCATGGAACCGAGCAGCCTGGCCTGTTCCGGCGGGCAGTTCGCTTCTATGGTGTCGATGTCGCGACTGTAGGAGTTGACGATCTGGCCGCCGTTGCGACCGCTGGCGCCAAAACCCACCCGGGCCGCCTCCAGCACCACCACCGAATAGCCCTTTTCCACCAGGTGCAGCGCACTGGAGAGACCGGTGTAGCCGGCCCCGATGACGCAGACGTCGCACTCCAGCTGTTCGGTCAGCGTCGGATAGGGTGCGTGTTGGTTTGCACTGGCAGCGTAGTAACTGTTTACATGTTCGGTCATGATCCCTGTTTCCTTACAAGTTCTTTTCCCAAACGAGACGATGTCTCGACACTAGAAGTTGGCCGGGGTGTGGGCGCTGACGATGCGGCACACCTGCCCCGACGGATTGCTGAAACTGTGGGGCTCGCCCGTGTCGATCACGTAGCTGTCCCCGGCACTGAGCTGATAGGCCTGACCCGCCACCGTCAGGATCACCGACCCCTCCAGCACGGTACCCACCTCCTCCCCCAGATGGGTGACCTGGCCACCGGTGTCGGTGCCGGGGGCGTAGGTCTCCAGCATGAAGCCGAGCTGGCGGCGGTTGTTGCCGTTGTGCACCAGCTTCATGGAGACCCCCTGGCTGCCCAGCTCGATCAGCTGCTCAGCCTTGATCACCACGCTCGGCGTGCTCGCCACCTCCTCTTCGGCGAAGAAGCGCGACAGCGGCAGCTCGTAGACGCTGAGCAGCTTTTGCAAAGAGGCCACCGACGGGCTCACCTTGTCCTGCTCTATCATGCAGATGGCACCATGGGTCAGCCCGCTCAGCTCGGCCACCCGCCGCTGAGAGAGCCCCAGCCGGCGGCGAGTGGCGGCCAACCGCTCCCCCATGCTCTGCGCCTGGGTATTCTGCGCCAGCGGGTTGTCGGTCATGGACTGCCAGCGCGTCTCGCCCTGTGGTTGCTGCATTCGGCCACCTCCCTGTGTGCCTGATAGGGGCCATTGGAGGCCCCGGTTAAAATAGCGAGTCAATCCAGCCGGCCTGTTTGTTATCCTGCACAGCGCATGCCGTTCATTATTTTGCACACCCTGCGCCACAAAAACCGGTAAAATCACTCCAACAGCTCCATTTCTAGCACGCGAGATACCGTTTACTCAAATATATTTAACACTTGAAAAACATTTCAGCTCAATTTATGGTCTTCCTGTGCTTATTATTCTATACGGTGGCGGCGCAGGATGAGCCGACCCCCTGACCCACAATCGAGGCTTGCTATCTATGTCAGCATCACAACCCGCACTCTCCCTGATCCAATCCCTTGCCTATATAGATGGCCGCTGGTGCGAAGCCGGCGGCGGACGCCGGTTCGAAGTGCACAACCCGGCCACCGGTCAAGTCATTACCCAGGTGCCCGACATGGACGAGGGCGACACCCGCCGCGCCATCGCGGCCGCCCATGCAGCCCAGCCGGGCTGGGCGGCGCTCACCGCCAAGGAGCGCAGCAGCAAACTCTACGCCTGGTTCGAGCTCATCATGGCCAACCAGGAGGAGCTGGCCCGCATCATGACCTGCGAGCAGGGCAAGCCGCTGGCCGAGGCCAAGGGGGAAGTGGCCTATGGCGCCAGTTTCATCCAGTGGTTCGCGGAAGAGGGCAAACGCGCCTACGGTCGCACCATTCCGGGCTTCTCCAGCGACCGCCGTCTGGCCACCATCAAGCAGCCGGTGGGGGTAGTCGCCGCCATCACCCCCTGGAACTTCCCCATCGCCATGATCACCCGCAAGGCGGGCCCGGCGCTGGCCGCCGGTTGCACCATCGTCATCAAGCCGGCCGCCGAGACCCCGCTCTGCGCCCTGGCGCTGGCGGCGCTGGCGGAGCAGGCAGGGATCCCGGCCGGGGTCATCAACATCGTCACCAGCCATCAGGCCGCGGCGGTAGGCAACGAGCTGTGCAACAACAAGACGGTGCGCAAGCTCTCCTTCACCGGCTCTACCCGCATCGGCAAGCTGTTGATGCGCCAGTGCGCCGACACCATGAAGAAGCTGTCGCTGGAGCTCGGCGGCAACGCCCCCTTCATCGTGTTTGACGACGCCGACCTCGACGCCGCCATCGCCGGCGCACTCGCCTCCAAATACCGCAACGCCGGCCAGACCTGCGTCTGCGCCAACCGTATCCTGGTGCAGGCCGGCATCTACGACGCCTTCGCCGAGAAGCTCACCGCCGCAGTCAAGGCCTTCAAGGTGGGTGACGGTATGGGTGAGGGCACCCAGATAGGCCCGCTCATCAACCCGGCTGCCGCCAGCAAGGTGGCCGAGCTGGTCAAACAGGCCACCGCCGCCGGTGCCGAGCTGCTGCTGGGGGGCGAAGCCCACCCCGCCGGCCCGCTCTTCTTCCAGCCCACCATTCTGGGCAAGGTGGATAAAACCAACCCCATCCTGCAGGAGGAGATCTTCGGCCCGGTGGCGCCGCTGGTGCGCTTCGAGACCGAGGCCGAGGCCATCGCCCTGGCCAACGATACCCCCTACGGCCTGGCTGCCTATTTCTATGGCCGCGACATCGCCCGCGTCTGGCGGGTGGCCGAGCAGCTCGAATACGGCATGGTCGGCATCAACGAGGGGATCATCTCGACCGAATTGGCCCCCTTTGGCGGCATCAAGGAGTCGGGCCTGGGTCGTGAAGGGGCAGCCGAGGGGCTGGAGGAGTACCTCGAGACCAAATACCTCTGCTTCGGCGGCATCCGCTAGGCAGTCACATCTTGCGCCGACGGCCGGGCCTGCAACAGGGGCCTGCCACCCGCCGGCGCAGCCATATCAATTCACAAGGACGAAGTGAGTGCTCCCAAGGGGGCCTCGCCACATTGAGACAGGGGCCCCCGGCCCCTCAGGGAGGAAAGATGAGTCAGTCAGCATCAAACAAGGCGTGGCAAGCACGCCGCGAAGCCGCCGTGGTCAACGGCGTCGGTACCCTGCTGCCGGTGTTTATCGAGCGGGCGCAAAACGCCGAGCTGTGGGATGTGGAGGGCAACCGCTACATCGACTTTGCCTCCGGCATCGCCGTGCTCAACACCGGCCACAACCACCCGAAAGTGGTGGCAGCGGTGCGTGCGCAGCTGGAGAAGTTCAGCCACACCTGCTTCCAGGTCACCCCCTACCCCGGCTATATCGAGCTGGCGGAGAAGTTGAATGCCCTGGTGCCCGGCCCCACCCCGAAACGCACCCTGTTTCTCTCCACCGGCGCCGAGGCGGTAGAGAACGCCATCAAGATCGCCCGCGCCCACACCGGCCGTAGCGGCACCATCGCCTTCAAGGGGGGCTTTCACGGCCGCACCATGATGGGGATGGCGCTCACCGGCAAGGTGGTGCCCTACAAGACCGGCTTCGGCCCCTTCCCGGGCGAGGTCTATCATCTGCCCTTCCCGAGCGACTATCTGGGGGTGAGCGAGGCCGATGCGCTGGCCGCGCTGGATCTCTGCTTCAGCTCGGATATCGAACCGACCCGGGTGGCCGCCATCATCATCGAGCCGGTGCAGGGTGAAGGGGGCTTCTACCCCGCCTCCGCCAGCTTCATGCAGCGCCTGCGCCAGCTGTGCGACCAGCACGGCATCCTGCTCATCTGCGACGAGATCCAGAGCGGTTTCTGTCGCACCGGCAAGACCTTCGCCACCGAATACAGCGGCATCGAGCCGGACATCATGACCCTGGCCAAGAGCCTGGCCGGCGGCTTCCCGCTCTCCGCCGTGGTAGGCAAGGCGGAGGTGATGAATGCCGCCAAGCCGGGTGGCCTGGGTGGCACCTACGCCGGCTCCCCCATCGCCTGCGCCGCCGCCCTAGCGGTGCTGGAGGTGATCGAAGAGGAGCGTCTCAACCAGCAGGCCCAGGCCCAGGGCGAGCAGATCAAGGCGCGCCTGCAACAGCTGGCCGAGCGTTTTGACTGCATCGGCGACATCCGTGGCCCCGGCGCCATGGTGGCCATGGAGCTGGTCAAGCAGCGCAACGCAAACCAGCCGGATGCCGACCTCACCAAGCGACTGGTGGCCGAGGCGGGCAAGCGCGGGCTGGTACTGCTGGCCTGCGGCGTGCGGGCCAACGTCATCCGTTTCCTGGCACCGCTGACAGCCTCGCCGGCCATCATCGAGGAGGGGCTGACCCTGCTTGAACAGGCCCTGCAGGCGGCTCACGCCTGATCTGAAACAGAGCATTCGCCCATTAGTGCAAAAAAATGCGTTTTTGCCCCCTTGATATGCTTGTCAAGGGGGCAACACGAATGCACAATGCGCCGCCGCGTAAAAGGACCGACCACTTGCTGAGTCAGGTTCTTTTTTTGCGGCAAACAAATCCACAACGAGGCCGGAACCGACCGGAAAAGATAGCGAGATGGGTTGCCATCTCACGACACCCGCTTCTCTAGTGAGGAACACCATGGGGTATTTCACTGCTTTCCTGCCGGCCCGCGCCGGTCTGCGCCGCCTTGCTGGCGCCCCCAATGCCCAGGTTGATGCCGTCAGCCTGATCCCTTCGGCCCGGATTGAGGGGAAAGCACAATGAATGCCCAACCCGTCGGCCTGAAAAAAAGCCTGAAGCTGTGGCATGTCGTCATCATGGGGCTGGCCTACCTGACCCCCATGGCGGTGTTTGACACCTTTGGCATCGTCACCGAAATCACCGAAGGCCATGTGCCCACCGCCTACCTGTTCGCCCTCATCGGCATGCTGTTCACCGCCATGAGTTACGGCCACCTGGTACGCAAGTTTCCCTCGGCAGGCTCCGCCTACACCTATGCCCAGAAGGTGTTCCACCCTTACGTGGGCTTCATGGTGGGCTGGGTCTCCCTGCTCGACTACATGTTCATGCCGATGATCAACATGCTGCTGGCCAAGATCTACATGGAGGCCCTGTTCCCGAGCGTGGAACCTTGGACCTACATCCTGGGGCTGGCCGCCGTCATGACCTTCCTGAACCTGCGCGGCATCAAGCTGGTGGCCAACTTCAACAGCCTGATCGTCATCATGCAGTTCAGCATCATCGCCGTCTTCATCGGCCTCATCGCCTGGGGTGTCTATCATGGCGAGGGGCTCGGCACGGTGGCGAGCAGCCGTCCCTTCTTCTCCGATCAGATGGCGGTGGCTCCCCTGCTCACCGGCGCCTCCATCCTCTGTCTGTCGTTCCTCGGCTTTGACGCCATCACCACCCTGTCGGAAGAGACGCCGAACGCGGATCGGGTGATCCCCCGCGCCATCGTGCTGACGGCGCTGATCGGCGGCGTGCTGTTCATCTCCGTCTCCTACTTCCTGCAGCTGTTCTTCCCGGACATCTCCCGCTTCCAGCAGCCGGATGCGGTACTGCCGGAGATCGCTCTCTATGTGGGCGGCAAGCTGTTCCAGGCGGTGGTGCTGGTGTGCACCACGGTGGCGGTGCTGGCCTCGGGGCTCGCCTCCCACGCCGGCGTGTCGCGCCTGCTCTACGTGATGGGACGGGATCGCGCCCTGCCGAGCCGCTTCTTCGCCTATATCCACCCGACCTGGCAGACCCCGGCGCTGAACGTGCTGCTGGTGGGGATCCTGGCCCTCTCGGCGGTGTCGTTCGATCTGGAGATGGCGCTGGCACTGATCAACTTCGGCGCCCTGGTGGCCTTCACCTTCGTCAATCTGGCGGTGATTGCCCACTTCTACGTCAAGCTCGGTCACAACAAGACGCTGCGGGATCACCTGATCTTCCTGCTGCTGCCCCTGTGTGGCGCCGCCTGCATCGGCGTGCTCTGGCTCAATCTGGAGCCGGCCTCCTTCGAGCTTGGGCTGATCTGGGCCGCTCTCGGCGCCCTCTATCTGCTGCTGCGCCTGACGGTATTCCGGGTCCAGCTGCGCCGGCCGGAAACCGACGCCTCCTGAGCCCCCTTTTCATGACTACTGCGCCCGCCTTTCGCGGGCGTTTTTTTACCCCTGTTCACCCGCCGTGACAGTGCCCTTCGCGCCAGAGCGGCTCCGCTCGCCCCCCTGTCAGCACAGGCTGCCAGCCGGGGGCTCAACCCCGACCTGACCCAGGTCAACAAAATCCCCTGATGGGGGCATTTTTGCTTGTGTCCTCCCCCCCTGAGGGCACAATACGCCGCCCCTGAGAGCCGATGTTTTTTGCAACATCGGTTCTTCGTTTTTAAGGGGTAAACCACATTCACCAAGAGGCCGGACTTTGCACCGGAATTGATACCGAGATTGCCAGGCAATCTCCCGACGTTGTGAGGAAATACATGGGGCATTTCATTGCTTTCCTGCCGGTCCCCGCCGGCGTGCGCCACTTGTCTGTGCCACAGACCGGCGCCCCCTGTGTCCAGCGACGCGCTGCGTCCCTGATCCCGTCCCCCTTCGCCGCCCTGGCGATCACAGAGGAGAAAGCGTGATGGCCGGTGCCAAGCTGCTCAAGACGCTCACCCTCTTCCAGGTAGTGGTGATGGGTCTGGCTTACCTCACACCCATGGCGGTATTCGATACCTTCGCCATCGTCGGTGACATTACCGAAGGCCGCGTTGCCACCGCCTATCTGCTGGCGCTCGGCGGCATCCTGCTGACCGCCATCAGCTACGGCCACCTGGTGCGCAAGTTCCCCTCCGCGGGCTCTGCCTATACCTACGCCCAGAAGGTGTTCAACCCCTACATCGGCTTCATGGTCGGCTGGTCATCCCTGCTCGACTACATGTTCATGCCGATGATCAACATCCTGCTGGCCAAGATCTACCTGACCGCCATGTTCCCCGGCGTCGAGCCCTGGATCTTCATCTTCGGTCTGGTGACCGTGATGACCTTCCTCAACCTGCGCGGCATCAACCTGGTGGCCAACTTCAATGGCGTCATCGTCTTCATCCAGCTGGCCATCATCACCGTCTTCCTCGGCCTGATGGGCTGGGGCATCTATCAGGGTGAAGGGGCCGCGACCCTGCTAAGCAGCCGTCCGTTCCACTTCGAGTCGGCCGGCATGGTGCCGCTGTTCACCGGCGCCACCATCCTCTGCTTCTCGTTCCTGGGCTTCGACGGCTTGAGCTCGCTCTCCGAAGAGACCCCGAACGCCGGCAAGGTGATCCCGCGCGCCATCGTGCTGACTGCGCTGATCGGCGGCATCATCTTCGTGACCGTCTCCTACTTCCTGCAGCTCTACTTCCCGGATCTGGCCCGCTTCAAGGAGCCGGACGCCGTGCTGCCGGAGATTGCCCTCTACGTCGGCGGCACCCTGTTCCAGAGCGTGGTGCTGGTGTGCACCACGGTCGCCGTGCTGGCCTCCGGCATGGCCGCCCACGCCGGCGTGTCGCGCATCCTCTACGTGATGGGGCGCGATCGCATGATCCCGGAGCGGGTATTCGGCTACATCCACCCGAAATACCGCACCCCGGCCATCAACGTGCTGATGGTGGGTGCCCTGGCCCTCTCCGCGGTGTCGTTCGATCTGGACATGGCGCTGGCGCTGGTGAACTTCGGTGCCCTGGTGGCCTTCACCTTCGTCAACCTGTCGGTCATCGGCCAGTTCTGGGTGCGCGAGAAGCGCAACAAGAGCCTCAAGGAGCACCTGCTGTTCCTGCTGCTGCCGCTGCTGGGCGCCGCCACCATAGGCGCGCTCTGGATCAACCTGGAGCAGAGCTCGCTGGAGCTGGGCCTGATCTGGGCCGGCCTCGGCGTCACCTACCTGTTCCTGCGCCTCGCGGTGTTCCGCATCCCCTTCCGTCAGTACGAAGAGGCGGCCGACTCGCAGTAAGCGGCCAGCGCCAACCAAGCAGAAGGGGAGCCATGGCTCCCCTTCTTCTTGCACCTCATCTGATCACCGCCCTGCGGCGGCCGGGCTCAGCCCTGGTTGATCACCGCGGTGGCGGCCGCCTTGAGCGGATCCTTGGCCACCGCCTTCATATCCTGCTGGGTCTGCTTGAGCTGCTGGCCGGCCTGATTGACCTTCTGCTGGGTCCCCTGCAGCTGGCTCTTGCCCTCCTTGAGGCCGGAGCTCTTCTGCTCCAGCACATCCGTGGTGTGCTTCTTCACTTCGGCCCCGGCCTTCTCTTTCTGCTGGCGCACCAGCTTGTCGGTATCACAGCGGCCCTTGACCCCCAGAGTCGCATTGAGCGCCTCGTTCTTAATTGCCTTGTCGAGGTTGCACTCGGATTTCAACACGCTCGCCTGGGCACCGACAGACAGCAGACCCAGGGACAGACACAACACCCATGCACGCATAACAACACCACGTTGGTTGAGATAAGGAAGGCCGCAGCATAACGCCCTCTGCCCCGGCTGCAAGCCGCCAGACACATTCGCAGCCAAACGGGGCGAGATCCCGGCCCAATCCGACACCTTCTGTCCCATCTTCCCCATCCGGCCATGTCATCAAATCATCACAAAAGTGTCACTTTGTCATATTTCTGTCATGAAGCCCTGCTGTAATGCGCCCGTCCATTTTCAAGCAGACTGTCCCAAGAGGCTTCATGCACAGCACCCCATCTTTTGCACAACAGCAGACCCGTCGTACTGGCCCACTGTTCAACTGGCTCGCTGTGATCACCCTGATCTACCTGATCCTGGTTGCCGTCGGCGCCGTCTCCCACGGCTTCAAGGGCTTCTCCGGCGGCGCCGAGGGCGCGGCCCAGATCTTCGCCTTCGCCAACAACCCCTTCGTCGCCCTGCTGCTCGGCATCCTGGCCACCGCCCTGGTGCAATCCTCCAGCACGGTCACCTCGGTCATCGTCGGTCTGGTGGCCGGCGGCCTGCCCATCGGCATGGCCATTCCCATGGTGATGGGCGCCAACCTCGGCACCACCATCACCAACACCATCGTCTCCCTCGGCCACATCCGGGACCGGGGCGAGTTTCGCCGCGCCTTTGCCGCCGCCACCGTGCATGACTTCTTCAACCTGCTGGCAGTGTTCATCTTCCTGCCGCTTGAGCTGATGTTCGGTCTGCTGCAAAAGAGTGCCGAGGCGCTGGCCACCCTGCTGGTAGGCTCCGCCGACATGTCGATGAAGGGGATGGATTTCATGAAGCCCCTCATCTCCCCGGCCCTCAACTTCATCGACGATCTGGTCGCCTTCCTGCCGGGCAAAGGGCCGGCCATCGCCACCATCGTCATCGGCATCCTGCTGATCCTCGGCTGCGTCACCTGGCTCGGCAAGGTGCTGCAACGAGTGCTGGTCGGCCGTGCCAAAGAGGTGCTGCACAAGGCGCTGGGCCGCGGCCCGCTGACCGGCATCGCCTCCGGCACCCTGGTTACCGTGATGGTGCAGTCCTCTTCCACCACCACCAGCCTGATGATCCCGCTGGCCGGCGGCGGCGTGTTCAGCACCCGTCAGCTCTACCCCTTCACTCTGGGCGCCAATATCGGCACCACCATCACCGCCCTGCTGGCCGCCACCGCCATCAGCGGTGCCGGAGCCAAGCTGGCGCTGACCATCGCCCTGGTGCACGTGCTGTTCAACCTGTTCGCCGTGGTGCTCATCTACGGGGTGCCTTTCCTGCGCGAGCTGCCGGTCAAGGCGGCCGAGGGGCTGGCCCGGGTCGGCAGCGAGAACAAGCTGCTGGCGCTCGGCTACGTGGCGGGCCTCTTCTTCGCCCTGCCCGCCCTGATGATGGTGGCCGCCAAGTAACGACCGCCCTGACGACGAGGGGGAGGCGCCAGTCGCCTCCCCCTGCTCATTTGCCCGCCCGGTCACATCCTGCCCCGCCCCGGCTCGCCCTGGCGCCCCGGCTGGGATAAGATGCCGCACTCACTGCCCTCCCGGCATTTCACGACATAGGGATACCCGATGAAACTCGTTCTGATCGCGCTGCTGGTTGCCGGCGTCGCCTACTACTTCTACTCGAGCAGCAACAACAGGAAGCTGGCGGAAGAGAATGTGCGCAAGGGGGCCGAGTTCCTCGCCGCCAACAAGGAAAAACCCCTGGTGACCACCACCGCCTCCGGCCTGCAGTATGAAGTACTGACCCCGGGCAGCGGCACCGTTCACCCCACCGCCACCAGCAAGGTGAAGGTGCACTACGAGGGCAAGCTGCTGGACGGCACCGTCTTCGACAGCTCGGTCGCCCGCAGCGAGCCCATCGAGTTCGGCCTCAACCAGGTGATCAAGGGCTGGACCGAAGGGGTACAGCTGATGGTGGAAGGGGAGAAGACCCGCTTCTACATCCCCGCCAACCTTGCCTACGGCGATCGCGCCGCCGGCAAGATACCGCCGGGATCCGTTTTGATCTTCGACGTGGAGCTGCTGGGTATTCAGTAACCCCGTCAACTTCCCCATGGCCGGCCACTGCGCCGGCCTTGTTATTGGTGATCTCTCCTCCTTCCTACCATCACTATCAACCAGTAGTGAACAGTGCTTATTCATCAAGCCGGATTGTTAACTCAGATTTCGGGACAGATAATGACCATATCGTCAGCGGCATGTCGCCCTGACCCAGGGTTTTCTGGTGCGCCTCGCACCGGTACAACGCATATGGAGTCTGTCATGTCTATCGCCCCCGTCTGGTTCATCTCCCATGGCGCCCCGGATCTGGTTCTGCGCGACCAGCCGGCGACCCATTTCCTCAAAAATCTGCGCCTTGGCGATCTCAAGGGGCTGGTGGTCATCTCGGCCCACTGGTTTACCCGCAGCGAGCTGCAGATCAACGTCGAGCCCAACCCGGCCTTGATGTACGACTTCTACGGCTTCCCCGAGCCGCTCTACCACATCCGCTGGCCGGCCAGCAGCCCGCTCTGGCTGCAGGAGGCGGTGAGCGATCAGCTGCTGCTGGCGGGCCTGCCCGCCGAGCCGGTGCGCCGCGAGCTGGATCACGGGGTCTGGTCGCCGCTCTCGCTGATGGATCCCGCCAGCACTGTCCCGCTGGTGCAGCTCTCCATCCCGGCCAGCTGTGGCAACTGGGGGAGGCGCTGCAGCAACTGCGTGCCCAGGGGATCGGCATCCTGGCCTCCGGTGCCATCACCCACAACCTGCGGGCGCTGGGGCCGGAAAACTCGCCGGTGCCGGGCTGGGCCCGCAGCTTCGTCGACTGGCTGGAGCTGACCATGGCCGAGGGTGACAGAGCGGCGCTGGAAGATTACCGCGCCCGCGCGCCGGGGGCAGTGGAATCCCACCCCCACGACGATCACCTGCGCCCGCTGTTCGTGGCGCTTGGCGCCGCCGGCCAGGACAAGCCCGTCAAGCTGCACGACAGCTGGGATGGCGGCAGCCTCTACATGGGCTCCTACCGCTTTGCATGACGGCAGGATCGTTCAAGCCAGGGCAACAAACAGGAGAATCGGATACAAGTGGCTGCGATCAGTGCTAAGTTATGTTGAAACCCATTTGATACCACGTTGAACCAACACAGAGCGCCGTCATTTGCGCTCTGTGTTTTGATTGCGGGATATCAGGGTTTACTTTCAATGCATTAACGCTACTCTGGCCAAAACGGCAGAATCGTCACATCGGGTGTGTTCTACGCCATCAGCGAGGCAGGGAGGCTTCAACGTGAGCAATCACCCCCCTTTTTTCAGGATGAACAGAAATACATGTCTGATATTGCTCATCGGCTTGCTGCTCTCCCTGCTCGGCGCCCTCCTCCTCCATTACAGCAATGAAAAGCAGGCGCAAGCCAGCATCACGGCCACCACGGAACGGGTCGCCGATACCGTCAAGAGCCGGCTCGAGCTGTATCAATACGGTCTCAGAGGAATACGTGGTGCCATCCTGACCGCCGGCGAACATGCCTTCAACAACGAGGACTTCGTTCGTTACAGCCTGACCAGGGATGTGGACAGTGAATTCCCCGGTGCCCGCGGTTTTGGCTTCATCAGGCGAGTGAAGGATGCCGAACTCGAGGACTTCATCCTGCGCGCCCGACAAGATGGGCGGCCAGGTTTCACCCTTCAGCTGCTCTCGCCCTATCGGGGTGAACATTTCATCATCCAGTTTATCGAGCCGGTATCCCGCAACAAGGCGGCCATCGGGCTGGATATCGCCTCTGAGCCCTCACGCCGTGAGGCGGCCCTCGCTGCCATTCGCAGCGGCGAGGTACGGCTGACCCCCCCCATTACCCTGGTGCAGACCACGGGCAAGCCAAGGCAATCCTTTCTGATGCTGTTGCCCATCTACCGCACCGTGACCACCCCAGCGACTCCCGAGGAGCGGGAAAAAGCCGGGTTTGGCTGGAGCTATGCCCCCCTGCTGATGGAAGAGTTGCTGGACGCCCTGCATCTGGAGAGCCCGGCGTTTCACATCAGACTGATCGATGTGACCGACCCCCAACATGTCCAGCCCTTCTACACCAGTGCCATCGATCATGGGTCGTCCAATCCGCACCACATCATCATGACCAGGACCGCCGAACGGGAAATTTATGGTCGCCACTGGCAGATCAAGCTCGACGCCCATCCCCTGTTCGTGGCGCAGCTCAACCAGACCTCCCCCTATGTGGTGCTGTTCACCGGCGGCCTCTTCACCCTGCTGCTCACCCTGCTCGAACGCATGCGGGCCCAGGGGCAGCATCAGCGCCTGCAGATTATTGAGGAACAGGCCAGGCTGGCCGCCATCGTGGCCGGCGCCAGTGACGGCATCATCGCCAAGACCCTGAACGGCGTCATCGTAAGCTGGAACAAGGGGGCCGAAGATCTGTTCGGTTACCCGGCCGCCGAGGCCCTGACCCGCACCGACAGCGAGCTGTTTCAGACGGATCACGACAGCGCCAACGAGAAAGCCCTGCTCGCCGACCTCAGGCAGGGCGTCCGGATCCCGAGCTTCTCCGCCCGGCGTCGCCACAGAGACGGCCATCTGCTGGATCTCTCCATCTCCATCGCCCCCATCTATGACCATCAGGGCAAGCTGGTCGGCACCTCCGAGACCCTCCGGGACATCACGGCCCAGAAACAGGCAGAGGCCAAGATCCTGGAGCTCAACGCCAATCTGGAACATCAGGTGGCAGAACGCACGGCTGAGCTGAGCAAGATCAACGTGTTATTGAGCAACGTCCTGCGCTCCGCCTCGGCAATCTCCATCATAGCGGCCGATCTGGAGGGCACCATCACCCTGTTCAACGAGGGGGCCGAGCAATTGCTGGGATACAGCGCCACCGAGGTGGTCGGCAAGGAGACCCCCGGCATCTTCCACACCCGCGACGAGATGCAGGCCCGCAGCGTCGAGCTCAGCGCCCAGTACGGTGAGGAGATCAGCGGCTTCCAGGTGTTCGTCTACAAACCGGAACGGGAGGGGGCGGAGAGCCGGGAGTGGACCTATGTGCGCAAGGATGGCAGCCGCTTCCCCGTCACCCTGGTGATCACCGCCATCCGTGATGAACAGGGGCGCAGTCAGGGCTACCTTGGCATCGGCCTGGACATCACCGACAGCAAGGCGGCCGAAAAGAGGCTGGCCGAGAGTCTCGAGATCACCCGCGCCATCCTGGACACCGCCGTCAATCCCATCATGACCATGGATCCTGACGGCCGCATTCAGTCCCTCAATCCGGCCGGTCAGACCGCCTTCGGTTATCAGGCTGGCGAGATCCAGGGCCAACAGGTGCAGACCCTGTTGCACAGCACCGATGAGCATGAACTGGGTGAACTCCCCCTCGGCGCCCTCAGCGACAGCCAGCTGGCCGCCCTGATGGAGAGGGAGTTTATCGGGCGGCGGCGCGATGGCAGCGAGTTCCCGTTGCAGATGTCGATCGGCCGGATGCAGGCGGCCGGCTCCCGCATGTTCGTCTGCATCATCACCGACCTGACCCAGCAGCTGGCCCAGCGCAACGAGATCCTGTCGACCCGCGATCAGTTGCAGATGGCGGCCGATGTGGCCGAACTGGGGATCTGGTCATGGGATCTCGGCAGCAATGCCCTGAGCTGGAACAACCGCATGTTCGAGCTCTACGATCTGCCGCTGACGCTCAGGGAAGAGGGGCTCAACTACCAGCACTGGGCAAACCGGGTGCACCCGGACGATCTGGCAGCCACCACCACCAGCCTGAACCGCGCCGTGGCCGGCATCGGCATCTACGACCCTGTCTTTCGGGTGATGCAGGACAACGGCGATCACCGGGTTATCCAGGCCGGGGCCAGGGTGGAGCGGGACAGCAGCGGTCAGGCGCTGCGCGTCATCGGTTTCAACCGGGACATTACTGCCCAGACCGAGCTGGAGTCCCGCCTGCTCTATGCCAAGGAGCAGGCAGATGCCGCCAGCCAGACCAAGTCCTCTTTCCTCGCCAACATGAGCCACGAGATCCGCACCCCCCTCAACGCCGTGCTCGGCATGTTGCAGCTGATCCAGTACACCGAGCTCACCGCCCGCCAGCTCGACTACGTGGTCAAGGCGCACTCGGCGGCCAACTCCCTGCTGGGCTTGCTGAACGACATTCTTGACTACTCGAAGATCGAGGCCAGCAAGCTGCAACTCGATCTGCACCCCTTTGACATCGAGTTGCTGATGCGGGACCTGGCCATCGTACTGGACGGCAACCAGCGCCAGAAAGAGATCGAGGTCATGTTCGATATCGACCCCCGCCTGCCCAATCACCTGATCGGTGACAGCATGCGACTGCAGCAGGTGCTCACCAACCTGGCAGGCAATGCCCTCAAGTTCACCATCAAGGGCCAGGTGGTGATCAAGGTAGCGCTGCTGGCCCGCCATGAGCAGACGGTCACCATCCGCGTGGCCGTCACCGACAGCGGCATCGGCATCAGCGCCCACCAGCTGGATCGCATCTTCGAGAGCTTCACCCAGGCCGAAACCTCCACCACCCGTCGCTTCGGCGGCTCCGGGCTGGGGCTGGTGATCTGCAAACGCCTGATCAAGCTGATGGGGGGAGAGCTGCTGGTCGAGAGTGAGCTGGGGCATGGCAGCCGCTTCTGGTTCGACATCACCCTGGCACAGGCCGAGCCCCAATCTCTCAAGGAGGCCTGCCCGGACATGGCGCCGCCCCCCTACATTCTGGTGGCCGACGACAGCGAGATGGCAGCGGATCTGTTGCAACGCACCCTGCTGCTGCTTGGCTGGCAGGCCGAACTGGTCCATTCGGGAACAGAGGCCGTCCGCCGGGTCGACGAGGCCCGTGCCCGGGGCCGCCCCTTCGACATAGTGCTGATGGACTGGAGAATGCCGGACATGGATGGGCTGAGCGCCGCCGCCCAGGTCCGGCAGCAAGCCGGGCAAGAGAGCGCCCCCAGGATCATCATGGTCACCGCCTACGGCCACGAGGTGTTCACCGAGTCGCACCAGTCGGGCGCCACCCCCTTCGTCAGCCTGCTGACCAAACCCGTGACTCCCAAGCAGCTGGCAGAGGCCATCTATCAGGCCCTCCATGGCCAGGACGTCGCGCCCGCTCTCCCTTCCCAGCACACCCGCCGCCTGAGTGGTCTCACTCTGCTGGTGGTGGAGGACAACGTGCTCAACCGCCAGGTTGCCTTCGAGTTGCTGAACTGCGAAGGGGCCAGGGTACAGTTGGCCGAATGCGGGCGGGACGGGGTGGCCATGGTATTGCAGCAATCTCCCTCGTTTGATGCCGTGCTGATCGACATGCAGATGCCGGATATTGACGGGCTGGAGGCCACCCGCCAGATCCGGGCCCACCCACAGTTTGCCAACCTGCCCATCATCGCCATGACCGCCAATGCCTCGGAAGCGGATCGCCAGCTCTGCCTGGCTGCTGGCATGAATGAGCATGTGGGCAAGCCCATTGCCCTCGAACAGCTGGTCTCCACCCTGCTGGCCCAGCTTGGCAAGGCTGACCAGCCAGCCCTTGCCCAACCCCCTGCTGCCAGCGAAGCCCTGCTGGAGGCCGAATCCGTCATACGCCAGCGTTTTGACAACGATATCGAACTGCTGCAACGGATCCTGAGCCTGTTCGGCCCCGACATGGCAGAACAGCTGGAGGCATTGAACCAGGCCATCGCCGCTGGCCAGCTCAAGGAGGCCTGCAGCATACTGCACGCGATCAAGGGCAGCGCCAGCACCATGGGGGCCAGCCAGCTGGCCACCCTGGCCAAGGCGCAGGAGCAGGCTCTGCTCCACGCCGACCAGCAGCAGGCCGCTGCGCTGCTGGCTGACGCCGGCTGGCTGCAGCGGTTGCAGGAGACGGCGCGCCTCAGCCTGGAGAGCCTCGAGAAGACCTTCGCCTCGCCCCCCGACGCCACCGCGCAACCGGCCGATGATGCCTTGCCCCTCGCCGAATGGCGGGAGGCCATGCAGCGCATTCTGGCGCTGCTGGAGGATGGCAATCTGGAGGCGGTCGAGCTGACCGAAGCCCTGGCACCCAAGACACCGCCGCAGTTGCACGCCTCTTTTCACCAGTTTGCCGGCCTGATCGAGAATCTGGAGTTCGGCGCCGCCCTCAAGTTGGGGAAATCCCTATGCGTCAACCAGTAATGGAGCCCAAGATGGTCCCCTGGAACCTGCCCACCAACCGTCGCCCCAAACTGCTGATCGTCGATGATCAGGCGATCAACATCAGACTGCTGCACCAGCTCTTTCGCGAAGAGTGCGAGATTTTCATGGCGACCAGCGGGGAGCAGGCTCTCACCCTCTGCCGCAGCCTGCTGCCCGACCTTGTCTTGCTGGACGTCATCATGGATGGCATGAGCGGCCACGAGGTCTGCCAGCAACTCAAGGCGGATCCCGACACCCAGGGCATTCCCGTCATCTTCATCACGGCCCAGCAGGAAGAGACTGACGAAGAGTATGGCCTGGCCCTCGGCGCGGTGGATTTCATCAGCAAACCCATCAGCCCCAACATCGTCAGGGCCAGGGTGAAGACCCACATCACCCTCAAGCTGCAGGGGGACTTGCTGCGTAACCTGGCCATGCTCGACGGCCTCACCGGCATACCGAACCGGCGCCAGTTCGATGATGAGCTGATGCGGCAGTGGCGCCAGGGTTGCCGGGACAACACCCCCCTCTCCCTCATCATGCTCGATGTCGATTACTTCAAGCGCTACAACGACCGGTATGGCCATCAGGCTGGCGATCACTGTCTGCAGGCCATCGCCGCCGTGCTGGCCGAGCGGCTGGGCAGGCCGCACGACCTGGTGGCCCGCTACGGCGGTGAGGAGTTTGCCTGCGTGCTGCCCAACACCCCTCTCGCCAGCGCCGTCCATCTCGCCGACAGCATGTGCAGCGCCGTGCGCGAGCTGGCCATCGAGCACCTCGCCTCCGAGGTGGCCAGGGTGGTGACAATCTCCCTTGGCGTGGTCTGTGCCATCCCCACCCAGACCGGCACGCCGCAACAGCTGCTGGAAGCGGCCGACCGCCAGCTCTACCGGGCCAAAGAGGCCGGCCGGGCCAGAGTCGCCGCCGATGGCGATGCTGCATGAGCCCTTTGCCGTCGCGTTTGCACTGACAAACTGCTGATTAAAGGTTCATTGTGCGCCGCACTTAGGTAAAATCGCCGCTTTCGATCACCATCCGACCGGCGGGAGGGGCACAATCTGGCAATGAACCTGATCCGACCCCTGTTGCTGTTCTGCCTGCTGCTGGCCCTGCTCGACCAGACCCTGGCCGGGGTGAGCGACGTCACCCGCAGCCTCATCTTCAACCAGTGGAACGGCCCCATCCGCGACATCATCGAGCGCCCCGCCGATCTCTACAGCCGCGAGGAGCGCGCCTGGCTCGCCAGCGCCGGCCCGGTGAAGGTGTGGCTGATGGACGACCTCTACCCCTACGGAGTGCGCGACTACGACAACCAGCTCACCGGCATGGCGGTGGAGATGCTGGAGAAGATCAGCAAACGCTCCGGCCTGCGCTTCGAGTTCGTCAGTTACGGCTCGGAGCAGGCCCGCAACGAGGCCATGCTCAGGGGGGATCTGGATCTCATCGGCGCCATCTCCCGCCTGGTGGCCGAGAGCTATCGGCTGCGTCCCTCCCTGCCCTATGCCACCGACGACATCTATGTATTGGTGGCCCGCAAGGGGGATTCCCTGCGCGGCGATCTGGCACAACTGGCCGGCAAGCGGGTGGGCAGTACCGCCTACAACCCCATCGCCAGAGGGCTTACCCGCAGCCAGGTCAGTTTCATGGAGAGCGCCGACGAGGCGATGGAAGCGGTGGACGACGGGCGTCTCGATGCCGCCATCGTGCCGCTCTACTTTGCCCAGCACGCGGTGGAGGGGGGCCGGCTCAACCAGATCCGCATCGCCGGCCCCGCCGACAACCAGCCCATCCGGATGGGCTTTGCCGGCCTGCCCGGCAACCGGATGCTGATGGAGATCCTCGACAAGACCATCCTCTCCATCGCCCCCAACGAGCTGGCGATGATGAGTTACCAGTGGCGCAACCGCAAACTGCCGGCCCCCACCTTCATGGAGCGCAACGCCCCCTACTTCTACCTGCTGCTGGCGGGGCTGCTGGTCGTCGCCCTGCTGCTGTTTTACCGCAACCGCATGCTCAACCGGCTGGCCCGCTCGGAGCAGGCCTCCCGCCGCCAGCTGGAGGAGCATGTGCGCTTCATCGAGGCGCTCGGCGAGAGCCTGCCCCATCCCATAGTGGTGCGTGACAAGAGTGGCAAGGTGATCCTCTGCAACAGCAAGTACCTGGCCACCCTCAACGCCCCCATCGAGCGGGTACTCGGCACCTCGTTCACCGAAGGATTGCGGGGGCTGCTCAACCCCGAAGCCATCGCCGCCCTGGAGCAGGATTTCCAGCAGGTGCTGCGAAGCGGCAGCCCCATACTGTCGGATCGCATCTTCAGCCAGCGCGGCCCGCGCCAGTTCGTCTACCACTGGATGGTGCCCTACTTTGACTACCGCGGCGCCATCAGCGGGGTGATCAACGGCTGGATCGACATCACCGAGCGCAAGACCATGGAGGAGGCGCTGCGCCGCGCCAAGGAGCAGGCCGACCGCGCCAGCCGGGCAAAGAGCGACTTTCTGGCCACCATGAGCCACGAGATCCGCACCCCCATGAACGCCATTCTCGGCATGCTGGAGCTGGCGAGCCAGGATCCCGCCCTCGCCCCCCACACCGGCGAGCAGCTGCGCATCGCCTCCGAATCCGCCAACGGCCTGCTCGATCTCATCGGCGACGTACTGGACATCTCCAGCATCGAAGCGGGCCAGCTGACCCTCGCCCCCGAGCCGTGCGAGCTGGCCCCCCTGCTGCACTCGGTGACCCGCGCC
>NZ_NEVB01000242.1:0-65105 GCF_002259925.1 Aeromonas sp. A35_P
TATTTGAATTTTCCGCGCCCTTTGCGAGGCGCTCGCAGCAAATAAAAAGTCACGGCCAGGCTTCGCGCTGAATAATCTGTTTGTTGTTCCAGATCATGGCATCGCCTCTATTCCGCTTGCCGGGCCAGACTACAGGCAGTGTTGCCTCTTCACCTCTTATATGGATATGCACGAATTGCGCATCTTGGCCGGCCAATTTTCAACTGGCCGGCGCCGGGGCTTTTTCAAACTTTTTTCATTAGTTGAATTTATTTCAGCAACTTGCGTCACAAGCCGGCTCGGCTTAACTCAGAAAGTGATCAAGATCACACCTGTTATGTCACCAAGGAGATAGCCATGAAGATGAAGTCGCTGCTGCTGCTTTCTGCCCTGCTGCTGCCCATGACCCCGGCACTGGTCCATGCGGAGGGTGCCCCTGCCATGCCATTGGTGGTGTGCCATGTCGATCAGGCCCCCCAGATGCTGGTACCCGCCTACGTGTGTCAGTGGCATGGCGGCAGCCAGCACTACTGAGCGAAACCCCGGGAGGAGGTCTTCTCCTCCTGGCTTGTCATGGCCCAACCCCCTCCTATACTCAATGCAGCTGTTTTTCATAGGGATAGGAGACGGTCATGATCCTGCTGGTCGGTGGTGAAAAAGGAGGGAGCGGCAAGAGTTGTCTCGCCCAGAATCTGGCGGTCTACCTCAGAACCCAGTTTCACGGCGAAGTACTGTTGGTGGACTGCGATCCGCAGCGCACCACCTCGGACTGGATCCAGGAGCGCAACGACAATCCGGATCTGCCCCAGATAAACTGCGTCCAGCTCTACGGCAACATCCGCAACGATCTGCTCAGCCTGAAGAACCGCTATGACTACCTGATCGTCGACTGTGGCGGCCAGGACAACCGGGCACTGCGTTCCACCATGGCCGTCGCCACCCATGCCCTGATCCCGCTGCGTCCCAAGCGCCGCGATCTCAAGACTCTGCCGCACATGGAAGACCTCATCACCACTTGCAAGATGGTCAACCCGACCTTGCGGGCTGCCGTGGTACTGACCCAATGCCCTGCCCTGCCCAACCAGGCGAAGCGGATACTGGAAGCCAAGGAAGTCTGCTCTTCCTTCGGTGTCGATGTGCTCAATTCCATCACCTATGGCCGTAACGTCTACGACGACAGCGAGGAGAAGGGATTGTCGGTGATGGAGATAGAGCCGGATGGCAAGTCTGCCGAAGAGATACGTGCCATCGCCAAGGAGTTTCTGGAGCTGGGGGTATGAGATGGGACTTGCCGACCTGAAGAAGAAACACAATCTGCATCACCAGAAGAAGTTCACCATAGACGAGTTCATCGAGGACGCGGATTTCTATGCCAAGGGCAAGCCCAAGGTCGTCAGCCTGGAGCGGACCCTGCATCGGGACGAGGCTCTGACCGCACTCGCCTTCATCGAGAGCGGTGAACATCTCAAGCCCAGCTTCAAGAAAGCCACCTTCTCGCTCAGTACCACAGCCATTGATGAGCTTGGCAACCTGACCCAGCAGGACGGCATGAACAAGTCCCTGCTGCTGCGGTTGTTTACCCACTACTTCTCCTCCCTGAGCCAGGAAGAACGCCAGACCATCTATGAGCGGCTGCAGGCACACAACTGACGCTGTCTCCCTCCTGCCATGCTTCGTTGCCAGCAGGCTCTTATCTGCTCGTCTCCCCCTTTCTGAATCCCAGTTGAACAAGGTGTAAGACATTCGCCATAGACGATGTAGGCAAAGCGCCAAAAAAGATCCCGCGATAGTCGGAAGATAAGATCGTAAAACATGAACAAAAAATACCTATACCAATGAAATTAAAGGATAAATATTGAAACAAGTTTCCTTCGTAACGAGATGCGTAAAAACGTTTTTCACTCTACCGTTGTCCCGCTCCCTGAAATCCTTATAGTTACTCCTGCACGGACGCAATGAAGTCGGTCAGGAAGACTGGCTGCCAGGGTTGGGCAAATGGACTCACCACAGGATGTGGTAAAGGACACCTCCCAGGACGGAGAAAGTGCGACGGGAACGGATGACTCGTCAGGCCATGATGGCTAAAGGACACCCCAAAGGATTGGGAAGGGGAAACCTAAAGGAAGAGGTATAGTCAGGGATTGCAGGGAGCAACTTCGTTCAAGGATATGAGCGATAAGACTATCGGGGGCGACGCAAGTCGCCCCCATCTTTTTTGGCCATTTTTACCCCGGCCAGCCTTTTCTCCCCACTCATTCCAGCCGGAAGTGCCCCACTATCTCCCGCAACCTGTCGTAGGTCTGCTGCATCGAGCCGGCACTGGCCACCGTCGCCTCCCCGTTGTGGGTCAGCTGGCGGATCACCTCGGCAATGGCGCTCATGTTGCGATTGATCTCCTCGGCTACCGCGCTCTGCTGCTCCGCAGCCGTGGCGATATGGCTGATGAGATCGTTGATCTCCACCACCTCGCCCGCCATCAGATCCAGTGACTCGTTGACCCGAGTGGTGTTCTCGGCGGCGCCCTGACAACTCTGCTTGGTATTGCTCATGGCATTCACTACGGTCCGGGTCCCCTGCTGCAGGCTGGCCAGCATGGTCTGGATCTCCGCCGTACTCTGCTGGGTACGGGCGGCGAGTGAACGCACCTCGTCGGCCACCACCGCGAAACCGCGCCCCTGCTCGCCAGCGCGGGCCGCCTCGATGGCGGCATTGAGGGCCAGCAGGTTGGTCTGCTCGGCTATGCTACCGATGACCCCGAGCACCGAACCAATCTGCTGCACATCCTGCTGCATGGCCTCGATGGAGCGGGCGGTGGCTTCCACCTCATCCACCAGCGCCATCACGCTGGCCATGGCCTGATCGACCACCTGACGGGACTGACTCGCCAGTTGCTGGCTCTGGCCGGTGAGCTGGGCCGTGCTGGCAGCGCTCTCCGAGACAGAGACCGCGGTGCGGCTCATCTCGTTGATGGCGGTCACCACCTGCTCGGTCTCTCGCACATGATCCGCCAGCAGAGACTGGGCAGCACCGGTCTGGCTGGCCAGCCCCTCGATACCGCTGTTGAGCTGGCCGCTGGCCTGGCGTACCTCGTTCATCATCTCCTGCAGCCGCTCGATGAAGCGGTTGATGCCGGCCGAGATCTGCCCGAGGTCATCCTTGCTGGTCACCGCCAGTCGGCGGGTAAGGTCACCGCTGCCGCGAGAGAGCTCCTGCACCAGGTCCCGCAGCGAGAGAATCGGGCGATAGGCCACGTTGAGTGCCAGCACGGCGAGCACCATCACCACCACGGCCACCCCGAGCAGCGCCATGATGATCTGGCCGTTGAGTGCCCGGGTCATGGTGCGGATGTAGTCGAGATCTATGTAGCCAGTCAGGGTCCAGCTGCTGCCGCGAATATCCAGCGAATTGGGGCGCGCTTCGCTCTCTCCCTGCGGCTTGCTGCTGTAGAGCTCATTGCCCTGGCCGTCAGCCAGCGAGAAGTAGCGCCCTTCGCCACTGACGCTGGCCAGCAGGTTCTTGAACTCGCTCATGTCGAGGTAATAAAGGTAGGCAGAGTCGGCACCGCGAGGCACCAGAATCGAGATGACGGGCTTGCCGTCCACCTGCTGCAGCGGGCTGACGGTGATCTGGTTGTTGGCGGCGGGGATCAGTTTGCGCAGGGCATCGACCTTACTGCTGTCGTTGATGACGCCGCTCACGTCGAACGCCATGTCGCCGATCACCTTGACGATGTTGTGAAAGCCGGTCTCCTCCAGCGTCTTCTTGACGTTGGTCACCCCGAAGTTGAGGTTGGCTGCCAGCAGGATTTTCTGATTGATGTCGCCGGCCAGCTTCTCTTTGACCAGGGAGATCTGTTCGTTGATGTTCTGGGTCGCCTGAGTGCGGATGTAGGCGCTGATGAAGTGATTGACGCTGAACCAGGCGGTGCCGATGGTGACCAGGATAGCCAGCAGCAACAGAACGTAAATCTTGACCTTGAATGGCATGGGATCCCTCCAGAAGAGAGGGCTGACACTGCCAGCCCTCCCTGCCAATCGTTATTTCTTCTTGGCGTACTTCATGGAGTCCAGTGCCACCGCCAGAATGATGATGCCGCCCTTGATGATGAACTGCCAGTAAGGGCTGACGCCGATATAGGTCAAACCATAGTTGATCAGGGTGAAGATGAGCACGCCGGTGATCACCCCTGCGACCGTACCCACGCCACCCGCAAACGACACCCCTCCCACCACGCAGGCAGCGATGGCATCGAGCTCGTACATGAAGCCTAGGTTGTTGGTGGCGCTGCCGATCCGGCCCGCTTCCAGCATGCCGCCGAAGGCGTAGAAGACCCCAGCCAGCGCATAGATCATCACCAGATTGACCGCCACGTTGACGCCGGAGACCTTGGCTGCTTCCGGGTTGCCGCCGATGGCGAAGATGTTCTTGCCAAAACGG
The DNA here is from genome assembly GCF_002259925.1 of Aeromonas sp. A35_P. Classification (NCBI taxonomy): domain Bacteria; kingdom Pseudomonadati; phylum Pseudomonadota; class Gammaproteobacteria; order Aeromonadales; family Aeromonadaceae; genus Aeromonas; species Aeromonas sp. A35_P. Next base: position 4,417 of record NZ_NEVB01000242.1, read on the forward strand.
GTCTTGTTCCACAGCACCCAGACAAAGACGCTGGCGATGGCGGCATAGAAGGTCAGATAGGATAGCTTGAACCCGCCCAACTTAATGAACCCCTGCGCAAAGCTCGAGAAACGGGGGTCGAAGCCGGCCACCGGCGAAGCGCCCACCGAATCAAAATAGAGGGAGTTGATGCCGTAGACGATGATCATGGTCCCCAGGGTGGTAATGAAGGGGGTTACGTTCAGATAGGCCACGATGAGGCCGTTGACCAGACCTATCAGGGCACCCACTACACACACCAGCAGGATCACCGCCGGAATGGGCACTTCGCCCAGGCTTGGGAACACCTTGTTGACGTTGGTCAGCGCCTGCAGCATGGTCGCCGCGATGAGCGCCGCCAGACCGACCTGACGACCGGCCGACAGATCCGTACCCTGGGTGATGATGATGCCTGCCACCCCGAGCGCGATGATGACCCGCACCGAAGACTGGGTCAGGATGTTGCTGAAGTTGGTGAGACTCAGGAAGGAGGGTTCCTTGATCACGATGATCATGAGCAGCACCAGCAGCACCACGTAGATGCCGTTCTCCTTGAGCGCCCGCATCAGATTGAAATTGTTAGCCGACTCCATAAATGTCTTCCTGTCTCTAGAGGTACAGAGATGCCAGGCGCAGTATCTCGCTCTGGTCAGTTTCTTTGGTATTGACGATCCCGGCGACCCGGCCATTGCTCATCACCATGATGCGATCCGTGATGCCGAGCAGTTCGGGCATTTCCGACGAGATGATGATGATGCCCTTGTCCTTCTTCGCCAGCTCCAGGATGAGCTGATAGATCTCGAACTTGGCTCCCACGTCGATGCCGCGGGTCGGTTCGTCCAGCATCAGGATCTCCGGCTGGGTCAGCAGCCAGCGGCCGATGATCACCTTCTGCTGGTTGCCCCCGGAGAGGGAACCGATCTGGGTCTGCTGGGTCGGCGTCTTGACCCGCATGGAGTCGATGACCCACTGGGTGTCGCTCTTCATCTTGTTGTCGCTGAGCAGCCCCATGGAGCCCTTGTAGTTGTCCATGTTGGCGATCAGGGAGTTGAAGGCGATATCGAGGCGCGAATAGATGCCGGTGGAGCGGCGCTCCTCGGTCACCAGCGCAAAGCCGTTGCGAATCGCCTCGTGGGCGTTGTGGTTGGCCACCTCTTTGCCGTGCAGCTTGATGGAACCCTCGCTGCGGTCGCGAATGCCGAACAGGGTCTCGACGATGTCGGTCCGCTTGGCCCCCACCAACCCGGCCACCCCGAGGATCTCCCCCTTGTGCAGGTTGAAGGTGATGTCCTGGATGGAGGGCTGATTTTTCGCCGTCAGGTGTTCGACCTCGAGGATCACCTCTTTCGGCTGGTTGGTCTTCTCCGGGAAACGCTGGGTGAGCTCGCGACCGACCATCATGCCGATGATCTGATCCATGGTCATTCCCTTGAGCGGCTGGGTCGCCACCCATTGGCCATCCCGCAATATGGTGATCTCGTCACAGAGCTGGAAGATCTCTTCCATCTTGTGGGAGATGTAGACGATGCCGCACCCCTTCTCCTTGAGCTTGTTGATGATCTTGAAGAGATGGCTCACCTCTTTCTCGGTCAGCGAGGAGGTGGGCTCGTCCATGATGACGATCTTGGCATCGTAGGAGAACGCCTTGGCGATCTCGATCATCTGCATCTGGGAGACGGAGAGGGTACCGACCTTGACCCGCGGGTCTATGTCGATGTCCAGCTCGTCGAAGATATGCTTGGTGTCCTGATACATCTTGCCATGGTCGACGAACAACCCCTTGGTGGGATAGCGGCCGAGCCACATGTTGTCCATCACGGAGCGCTGCAATACCAGGTTCAGCTCCTGATGCACCATGGAGACACCGTTCTCCAGCGCCTCCTTGGAGGAGGTGAAGTTGACCTCCTGCCCCTTGAAGAAGATCTTGCCCTCATCCTTCTCGTAAATGCCGAACAAGCACTTGAGCAGCGTCGATTTCCCTGCCCCGTTCTCGCCCATCAACGCATGCACAGAATGAGGACGGACCCGTAAATTGACATTATCGAGTGCCTTGACGCCAGGAAAGCTCTTACTGACGTCAATCATCTCCAACAGCCATTCTGATTGTTGCTGTGTTGTCATATCAGCCATCACATCTGGTTGAAAGAAGGGCAAGAGACCTCCCTTGCCCTAGAGGAGGGAATTATTCGAATTTGGACAGGTTGTCTGCGTCTACGCCGACATAGGGAACACGGACGACCTTGTTGACTATGTTCCAGCTGGTGCCTTCACCGGCCGGTTTGCCTTCAGCCAGGTTCTTGGTCAGCTCGAAAGTGGCCTTGGCCTGGTTGGCGGCATCGTTCAGCACGGTACCGGCCATGGCACCGCTCTTCACCAGCGCCAGCGCTTCCGGCAGCGCATCGACACCGAACACCGGGATGGCGGTCTTGCCTTGGGCCTTCAGGGACTCCACGGCGCCCATCGCCATGCCATCGTTGTTGGCGATGACCACTTCGATCTTGTTGGCGTTCGGGCCGGAGATCCAGGCATCCATCTTGTCCTTGGCCATGGCGGTATCCCACATACCGGTATCCATGTGCAGCTGCTCGGTCTTGATGCCGCCGTCGTTCAGGGTCTTGATGACGTAAGTGGTACGGGCTTCCGCATCCGGGTGACCCGGCTCGCCCTTCAGCAGCACGTACTGGATGACGCCATCCTTGTTCAGATCCCAGGCCGGGTTGGCTTTCCAGTGCTTGGCGATCAGCTGGCCCTGGATGATGCCAGACTCTTTGGAATCGGTACCCACATAGTAGGCCTTGTCATAACTGGCCAGATCGGCGGCATTGGGCTCCTTGTTGTAGAACACCACGGGCACGTCCTCGCCACGGGCTTTCTCGATCACGACCGGGGCCGCCGCCGGGTCAACCAGGTTGATGGCCAGCGCCTTCACGCCTTTGGCCAGCAGCACGTCGATCTGGTCGTTCTGCTTGGACTGGTCATTCTGGGAGTCGTTCATCAGCAGCTCCACCCCCGGGTTGGCAGCCGCTTCCTTCTCGATTGCCTTGCGCACTACCGCCATGAAGTTGTCGTCGTATTTGTAGACGGTCACCCCGATGCGGGTTTCGGCATGGGCGGTGGCTCCTGCCATCAGGCTCATCAGTACGGCGGCAATGGTCGTGATCTTTTTCATTGTTATGCTCCGATCTCTCTATCTGTTTTTGTAGGGAATGCTGTACACCAAGTGAACTGGCGCCAGCCTAATGTAATCAGTTTGTTGTATATCGATCTGTGATCATGACAACAAAATGAAAACGTTTACACTCTGTTACATAGCAACAAATCAATTAAAAATCATATGGTTATATTTAATTGGCGACACTGCAGATCTGAACGGGACTCTTTCTTGTTAAGCAATCGCTCAGGTTCAGCGTAGAACACAGTTCCAATAGTAGCTGCCTGGTTGCAGCCAATATTCCGGTCGTACGCTCTGGCTCCAGGAGTCATCCCCTCCAATCCCCATATGAAAACCATCAAGACAGAGATGGAGTCCGCCTGCGGCCACCAGATCGGTCTGATGACGGGCCTGCGCCAGCTGCTGCTGACTGAAATGGCTCAAGCTGAAATGGAACAGTCCCTCGACCTCGACACTACCCAGCAGCAGCAAGCGGGTGTCACAGCGCAGCCCGTTGTCGGTCGGGAACACATACGCGGTGTGCAGCGCATCGAGCGACGACTGCCAGCGACCTAGGTCGGCAGCCAGCAGGCGATCCGGATAGTTCTCGTGCGGACCGCGCCCCAGCCAGCTTACCTCCTCCCCTGCCGCCAGCACCTCGTCGGTCAGCCAGAGCCGGGCGCCGATGCGCGGCAGGGAGGGCATCTCGGTCGCCACCAGCACCTCGATGGCAAGGTGCATGGCACCATCCTGATCGAAGGCGTGACGCCAGCGGGTCAGCAGCTTGAGCGCCTCGCCGACGAAGTAGCCGTGACGCACCGTCACAGTCCCTTGGTCAGGGCTCACTACCAGCTCGAGGCAGCGATGCTGCAACTCATTGAGCCCGGCCTGCTGCCAGCGAGCGATCCAGGCGTTGGGATCGGCGTGGTCCGCCTCGCTGGTACCGATGTCGTTGTCGAGCGGTGCCCGGTAGAAGTGATCAGCGATGGCCTCTTTCAGTTGCTCGCGGCCCAGCTTGCACCAGCTGTGGATGCGGCCGCTGGCCTTGTCCAGCCGCCACTCGCTGGCGGCCCCTCGGATCTGCCAGCCATCCGCCAGCTCGATGAAGGTGGCCGGCGTGCGGGCGGCAGGCAGCGCCAATGGCGCGGGCAACATGCATTGCTGGCGCGCCACCTCGTGACCGGCCGCTGACCAGGCCGTGGCGGCAGGCTGAACGATGGCGAGATCCAGCCAGGCGAGCGCCCCCGGCGCAAAGGCCGGCAACTGCTCCAGCAGGGTCAGCGTCACACTCCCCTGCGGCGCCAGGGTGAGTGGGCATTCACCCTGGCTCACCACCACGCCGTCTTCGCACAATCTCCACTGCAACTGCTCGTTGTCCGTCTCGCGAAACAGGTATTCGCTGCGGATCTCGACCGTCAGCGGCTGGCGGTGTTGCAAGGTCAGCACAAACGGTTGCTGGGCACGTTTTGCCTCAAACAGGGCGGGATGGGGGGTACGGTCGGGGAAAACCAGACCGTTGCAGCAGAACTGGCGATCATTCGGGGTATCGCCGAAATCACCGCCATAGGCCCAGAAGTGGCGGCCGTCATCGGTCAGCTTGTCCAATCCCTGATCGACCCAATCCCAGACGAAGCCACCCTGCAGGCGGGGATGGTCGCGAAACGCCTGCCAGTAGTGGGCATAGCCCCCCAGGCTGTTGCCCATGGCGTGGGCGTATTCACACAGGATCAGCGGGCGGGTCTCTCCCGGCAGGCCGATCCACTTGGCCAGCGCCCACTTGGGCACCGCCGGGAAGGGTTGATCCTGATGGGTACGGGCATACATGGGGCAGATGATGTCGGTGGCCGGCGTATCGGCACCGCCCCCTTCGTATTGCACCGGGCGGCTCGGATCCGCCCCCTTGACCCAGCCATACATGGCATCGTGGGCCGGGCCGTACCCCGACTCGTTGCCAAGGGACCAGATGATGATGCTGGGGTGGTTGAAGTCGCGGGCTACCATACGGCTCACCCGCTCCAGGAAGGCGTTGCTCCAGGCGGGATCCCGCGCCAGCCGCCCCATCGGGGTCATGCCGTGGGTCTCCAGGTTCGCCTCGTCCACCACATAGAGACCGAGCCGGTCGCACAGCCGATAAAGCTCGGGGTGATTGGGGTAGTGGGAGCAGCGCACCGCGTTGAAGTTATGCCGCTTCATCAACAGCAGATCCTGCTCGATGGCCTCAGGGGTCACAACGTGCCCCGTTGCGAGGTGGTGCTCGTGGCGGTTGGCGCCACGGATCAGCAGCGGCTGGCCGTTGACCCGCAGCAGGCCGCCACGGATCTCCACCGCCCGAAAGCCCACGTCACAGGCTTCGCTCTCGATGGGTTCCCCCTGCTCGTCCAGCAGGGTCAGGGTGAGGCGATAGAGGTGGGGGGCCTCGGCGCTCCACTTGCGCGGGGCCGCCACCTCGAGCCAGCACTCGGCGCGATCGTCATACGCCCCTTTCTCGTCAATGGCTTGCGTTCCGATCGGCTGGCACAGGGTCGCCACCCGCTCGCCGCCGTCATAGAGATTGGCTTCTACCGAGAGGCCAGCCGCATTGGCTGCCTGCAGTGCAATCTTGAGGCGACCATCCCGGTAGCAGGCGTCCAGCTCTGGGGTGACCCGAATGTCCACCAGATGGCAGGCCGGTTTGTGCAGCAGGCTGACGGAGCGGAAGATGCCGCTCATCCGCCACATGTCCTGATCTTCCAGATAGGAGCCGTCGGACCAGCGCAGCACCAACACTGCCAACCGGTTGTCACCGCTGCAGAGGAAAGAGGTCAGGTCAAATTCGGCAGGCAGCCGGCTGTCCTGGGAGTAACCGACCCAGCGGCCGTTGCAGAAGAGGTGAAAAGCGCTGTCCACCCCGTCGAAGATGATCCGGGTCTGGCCGCTGGCGAGCCAGTCGGTCGGCACGCTGAACTCGCGGGAGTAGCAGCCGGTGGGATTCTCTGCGGGCACCCGCGGTGGATCGCATGGAAAGGGATACTTGATGTTGGTGTAGATGGGTACGTCGGTCACAGGCCGAGCAGCCGGATAGGCGGCAGCCAGCTGCCAGTTGCCCGGCACCTGGATGGGACAGGCATCTGGCAGATCCTGCGCCAGCCACTGCTCCGGCACCTGCTCGGGCGCAGTGAAGAAGGAGAAGCGCCACTCCCCATCCAGCAGGGTGCACGAAGGCGAGGCGAGATCATCCCGCGCCGCGGCTTCGCTGCGCCAGCTGAACAAGGGGGTATGGGCGGGCAGCCGATTCACCGCGGTAATCGCCTGGGTCTGCCAGTCCTGACGGGCCACTATCTCCCTGAGCATTCGTCTCTCTCCCTGCATGAACGCCGAAAACGTATGCAGTGTAGGGGAGATTTGCCCAGTGATCGGCGATCTCGCTCACACAGATGTAAACGATTACACTGAATTTGTTAAGTAAAACAGGGTAAAAATGCGCTAAATGCAGGTAAAAGACCAAGGCTCCGGATCGAGCGCCTCAAAAACGACGATCCGGAGCGGTAAACAGAGGTAAATGAAAGAGATCAGCTTCGAACGGGCGCCACCGAGTGGCGGTTGATCAGGGTCGGGGTGTAAATGCGGCTCTGCACCACCTCGCTTTCGCCCGCCGCCAGCTGCAGGGCCAGCTTGGCCGCCTGGGCAGCCATCAGTTCGATGGGATAGCGCATGGTGGAGAGCTTGGGTCTCAGGTATCTGGCGTAGATGATGTCATCGAAGCCCACTACCGAGACCTCCTCCGGCACCTTGAGGCCGTTGTCCGCCAGCACCGAGATGGCCCCCGCCGCCATGGCATCGTTGTAGGCCACCACGGCCGTGATGGGCAACCCCTTGGCCAGCAGGTTGAGCATGGCCCGCTCGCCGCCCTCCTCGTTGGGCATGCCGCTCTCCACCAGCTCGGGGTCGGCACGCACGCCCGCCTCGGCCAGCGCATCCTGATAGCCCTGCAGCCGCAGGATGGCATCCTCGATGGCGTGATCGGAGCTCAGGAAGGCGATGTGACGGTGGCCCAGCTCCAGCAGATGCCGGGTCGCCGTGGCGGCCCCCTGCCGGTTGTTGAGGGCGATGCAGCGCCCCTTGAGTGCCGGGATGTCGCGGTTGATCAGCACCATGCCGGGCACCCGCAGCGCATAGTCGATCAGCTCCTCGTCGCTCAGCGCCTTGCTGTGTACCACCAGTGCCTCGCAGCGCTTGCCGATCAGCAGCTCGATGGATTCGCGCTCCTGCCGTGCCGTGTGAAAACCATTACCCATCAGCAGGTGCAGCCCCTGTTCCACCGCCACCGCGGCGACCCCCTTGACCAGGGCGCCGAAGAAGGGATCCGCCACGTCACCCACCAGCACTCCCATGGTATCGCTGGTCTGACTGACCAGCGCCCGTGCGTTGGCATTGGGGGTGTAGCCCAGTTCGGCCATGGCTTTCAACACCACCTCGCGGGAGGCTGCGCTGGCCTTGGGTGAGTTGTTCATCACCCGTGAAACCGTTGCCACCGATACGTTGGCCAAACGGGCGACATCCTTGATGGTACTCATGTTGTTTTCACTTATTTCACGGTTCGGGACGAGGCCATTATACCGCTCAATGTCACTGATAACAGGGGGAAAAACCATATTGCTGAAATGATGACCACCAAAACAAGTGTAATCGTTTACACGTATTTGTTAGCCAGTTCACAGTTTGCCCGCCAGCCCCTCGGCTAGACTCCTTCACAGGCTTTTTTTGAGCGTGGATATGAGGATGAAAGTACTGGTCACCGGCGGCTGCGGTTACATCGGCAGCCACACCTGCCTGGCACTGCAGGCGGCCGGCATGGAGCCCGTGGTGGTGGACAACCTCTGCAACAGCAAGGCGGGCGTACTGGCCCGCATCGCCGCCATCAGCGGACGCGAGCCCCGCTTCTATCGGGGGGACATCCGTGACCCGCTCCTGCTGGATCGCATCTTCAGCGAACAAAGGATCGATGCCGTGCTCCACTTCGCTGCCCTCAAGGCGGTCGGCGAGTCCACCCGCCTCCCCCTCGACTACTACGAGAACAATCTGAGCGGCACCCTGGTATTGCTGCAGGCGATGAAGCGGGCCGGCGTCCACAACCTGGTGTTCAGCTCGTCAGCCACCGTCTACGGCGACCCGGCCAGCACGCCCATCCGGGAAGATTTCCCACGCAGTGCCACCAATCCCTACGGCCGATCCAAGCTGATCATCGAAGAGATCCTCGAGGATCTGCAGCGGGCCGAACCGCACTGGAGCATGACCCTGCTGCGCTACTTCAACCCGGTCGGTGCCCACGAGTCGGGCACCATGGGGGAAGATCCCCAGGGGATCCCCAACAACCTGATGCCGTTTTTGACCCAGGTCGCTATCGGCCGGCGCGACTGCCTCTCGGTCTTTGGTAACGATTACCCAACCGTCGACGGCACTGGCGTGCGCGACTACATCCACGTGATGGATCTTGCCGAAGGTCACGTCAAGGCGCTGCAGCACTGCGCCAGCAAGGGTGGCGTGCACATCTACAACCTGGGTACGGGCCAGGGCCAGAGCGTGCTGCAGATGGTGGCGGCGTTCGAGGTGGCCAGCGGCCGTCCCTTGCCCTATCGCATCGAACCAAGACGCCCGGGCGACATCGCCGAATGCTGGGCCGATCCCGCCAGGGCCGAGCGCGAGCTGGGCTGGCGTGCCCGACGGGATCTGGCCGCCATGTGCGCCGACAGCTGGCGCTGGCAATCCGCCAACCCGCAGGGGTATGAGGCGTGATGTCCGTTTTGCTCCCTTCTCCCATCGCGGGAGAAAGGCCACAGATGAGCGGCGCACCCGTCCTCATCAACTGCCCGCAATTCCTTTTATTGAGCTTGAGGAGTGATGATGTTCAACCCGGTTGATCACCCCCACCGTCGTTTCAACCCGCTGACCGGCCAATACGTGCTGGTCTCCCCCCACAGGGCCAAGCGCCCCTGGCAGGGCCAGGTCGAGAAGGTAAGCCAGGCGCCGAGCCAGGCCCATGACCCCGACTGCTTTCTCTGTGCCGGCAACAAGCGCGTCACCGGTGACCAGAATCCCGACTATCGGGATACCTTCGTCTTCACCAACGACTTCGCCGCCCTGATGCAGGACACCCCGGCCGCCAGTGGCGAGCAGGATCCCCTGCTCAAGCTGGAAGCCGCCCGCGGCACCAGCCGGGTCATCTGCTTCTCGCCGGATCACGGCAAGACCCTGCCCGAGCTGCCCCTGCCCGCCATCGAGCAGGTGATCACCACCTGGATGGAGCAGGTGGCCGAGCTGTCGGCCCAGTGGGAGTGGGTGCAGGTGTTTGAAAACAAGGGCGCCGTCATGGGCTGCTCCAACCCGCATCCCCACGGTCAGCTGTGGGGCAGCGACTTCCTGCCCAACGAGATTGCCCGCGAAGAGCAGCACCAGCGCGCCTGGCTGGCGGAGCACGGCCGCCCGCTGCTGGTCGACTACGTGGAGCGGGAGCTGCAGGATCGCTCCCGCATCGTGGTGGAGACCGAACACTGGCTGGCGGTAGTGCCCTTCTGGGCAGCCTGGCCGTTCGAAACCCTGCTGCTGCCCAAACGCCATGTCCCCTCTCTGCTCGACCTCACCCCCGAGCTGCAGCAGGATCTGGCCATCGCGCTCAAGGAGCTCACCAGCCGCTACGACAACCTGTTCGAGTGCAGCTTCCCCTACTCCATGGGCTGGCACTTTGCACCGCCCCGCTCCGACTGCCCAGAGGCGTGGCAACTGCATGCCCACTTCTATCCGCCCCTGCTGCGCTCCGCCACGGTGCGCAAATTCATGGTGGGCTTCGAGATGCTGGCCGAGACCCAGCGCGACCTGACTCCGGAGCAAGCCGCGGAGCGCCTGCGTACCCTTTCCCCCGTTCATTACAAAGCCAATGAGGTGACCCCATGACCCCGAGCCAGCGCGTCAGCGCCGTGTTTGCCGAGCAGTTTGAGCAACAACCCGACCTGCTGGTGCGGGCCCCCGGCCGCGTCAACCTCATCGGCGAGCACACCGACTACAACGACGGCTTCGTGCTGCCCTGCGCCATCGACTACGAGACCTGCGTCGCCATCGGCCTGCGCGATGACAGCCTGGTGCACGTGGTCGCCGCCGACTACGGCAACCAGCGCGACCTGTTCGATCTCGGCCAGCTCATCAATCATCATGCCGACCAGCGCTGGAGCGACTACATCCGCGGGGTGGTGAAGTACCTGCAGGAGCGGGGCTATCCCCTGCGCGGCCTCAATCTGGTGGTCTCCGGCAACGTGCCGCAGGGAGCCGGCCTCTCCTCTTCCGCCTCGCTGGAGGTGGCCATCGGCCAGGCCTTCAAGGAGGCGCTGGGGCTCACCATCAGCCAGGCCGAGATTGCCCTCAACGGCCAGCAGGCGGAGAACCAGTTCGTCGGCTGCAACTGCGGCATCATGGACCAGATGATCTCCGCCAGCGGCAAACAGGATCACGCCCTGCTGCTCGACTGCCGTTCGCTGGAGACCCGCCTCATCCCCATGCCCACCGACCTGGCGGTGCTGATCGTCAACTCCAACGTCCGTCGCGGCCTGGTGGACAGCGAATACAACACCCGTCGCCAGCAGTGCGAAGCGGCCGCTCGTCACTACGGGGTCAAGGCGCTGCGCGATCTCGATCTGGCGGCGCTGGAAGCGGGCAAGGCCGGGCTGGATGAGGTCTGCTACCGCCGTGCCCGTCACGTGGTGGGCGACAACAGCCGCACCCTGGCCGCCGCCGATGCGCTGGCGCAGGGGGATCTGATGCGCCTCGGCGAGCTGATGGCCGACTCCCACGCCGCCATGCGCGATGACTTCGAAATCACAGTGCCCGCCATCGACGGCCTGGTGGAGATCATCAAGGCCAGGATCGGCACCGAGGGCGGCGTGCGGATGACCGGCGGCGGCTTCGGCGGCTGCGTGGTCGCCCTGCTGCGCCCAGAGAAGGTGGCCGAGGTGATCGCCGCGGTCGATGCCGAGTACCCGGCCCGCTTCGGCCTCAAGGCCGACAGCTACGTCTGCCGTGCCAGCGCGGGGGCAGGAAAACTATGAGCCCATTTATGATGCAGGCCGACGGCCATCTCTGCCGGCTCGGCAACGCCGGTGCAGGCAAACTATGAGCGATGCCATGATCCCGTTCGAGCTGGACAACGAGGAGGGGCTGCGACTGCGCGGCCTCGACTTCGGCGGCACCCTCACCTCCCTCACCCTGCCAGTGGCGGGTAAGCGCCGTGAAGTGCTGCTGGGCTGCACCGATGAGGCCTACCCCGCTCAGCAGGTGTGGCTGGGAGCGGTAGCGGGACGCTTTGCCAACCGCATCGGCAACGCCGAGCTGCTGCGCGACGACCAGCGCTGGCCGCTGGATGCCAACCAGCCCCCCCACTGCCTGCACGGCGGACGGGCGGGGGTTCATCGCCAGCACTGGCAGATCAAGGAGCGGGAGGCGGACCGGGTCAGGCTGGCCCTGCTCTCCCGTAGCGGGGATCAGGGCTTTCCCGGCAACCTGCGGGTCACGCTGGAGTATCGGCTGGAACAGTACGATCTGGTGGTGGATTTCGTCGCCAGCACGGATGCACCGACCCCGGTCAGCCTCACCAGCCACACCTACTTCAATCTCGACGACAACCCGAACGGCGGCGATGTGCGCAACCACCTCATCCGCCTCAACGCCGACCGTTTCCTGCCCACCGACCAAAGCGGCCTGCCGCTCGCGATCGCACCGGTGGAGGGGCCGTTCGATCTGCGCCACGAGTGCCTTATCGGACAAGATTGGCTGAGCCACCCCCAGCAGCAACAGGCCAAGGGGTATGACCACGCCTTTGTACTCAACGGGCCGAGCGCCGAGTGGGCGGCGCGGGTGGTTTCGGGGGATCGCCAGCTGGCGATGGAGGTCTACACCAACCAGCCTTCGCTGCAGTTCTACAGCGGCAACTGGCTGGCCAATACGCCAGCACGCGACGGCCGACTCCATCAGGATCACGCCGGCTTCTGTCTGGAAGCCCAGCAACTGCCGGACAGCCCCAACCGAGCCGAGCTGGGGGATCCCTGGCTGTTGCCGGGGCAGACCTACCGCCATCAGACCCGTTACCGCTTTATCGCCGCCAGCTGACCCCGGCGCCCTCTTCTCCCACGCAGACATGGCGGGCGAAGAGGGACCGGGGTCACCCGTCACATCAGCTCGCACACAAGTCCACGCAAGGAGTCGTTATGGATGATCACTACCTCGCCGCCCCCGACCGTTACCAGCGCCAGCCCTATCGACCCGCCGGTCGCCACGGCCTGCGCCTGCCCGGCATAGCTCTCGGCCTCTGGCACAACTTCGGCGCCGAGTGCGATCCCGCCACCGCGAAAGCCATGGTGCACCAGGCGTTCGACCTGGGTATCACCCACTTCGATCTGGCCAACAACTACGGGCCGCCGCCGGGGTCGGCCGAGATCACCTTCGGCAAGCTGCTCAAGGGGAGCCTGGCCCCCTATCGGGACGAGCTCATCATCGCCAGCAAGGCGGGATACATCATGTGGGATGGCCCCTACGGTGACGGCGGCAGCGCCAAATACCTGTTTGCCAGCCTGCATCAGAGCCTGTGCCGGCTCGGACTCGACTATGTGGACATCTTCTATCACCACAGACCGGACCCGCGCACCCCGCTGGAGGAGACCTGCCAGGCGCTGGCCCTGATGGTGCGTCAGGGCAAGGCGCTCTACGTCGGCCTCTCCAACTACCCGGCCCCGCTCGCCGCGCAGGCCGCCGCCCGGCTGGCGGAGCTGGGCACCCCCTGTCTGGTCAATCAGCTCAAATACTCCCTCTTTCAGCGCGACATCGAGGCTGAAACCCTGCCGGTCTGCCGCGAGCACGGCATGGGGGTGGTCGCCTTCTCCCCGCTGGCGGGCGGACTGCTGAGCGATCGCTACCTGGCCGGCATTCCGGCGGATTCGCGCGCCGCCAGCACCAGTCCCTTCCTCAAACCCGAGCAGATCACCGCCGACAAACTGGCCACCATCCGCGCCCTGCATGCGCTGGCGCAGCAGCGGGGCCAACCACTGTCGCAACTGGCGCTGCAGTGGGTGCTGCGCGACCCTGTGGTGAGCTGCGCCCTGATCGGTGCCAGCAGCCCGCAGCAGATTATCAGCGCGGTGGAAGCACAGGCCCAACCCCCGCTGGATGCAGCGCTGCTGCAGCAGATCGAGGGGGTCCTGGCCGGGCAGGGCCCCGCCTGATCGGAGCCGCTGAGCGTCGAACGCCATGTAGGCCCGAATGAAAACCAACAACCTCGCTGTCGATCCCGCCAGCGGGGCCTGGCGCCAACACAATATTCACTGGTTGCCCGCTCGATTTTCCTCCATCATTGGTCGCCCCCGGCTCGGCTCGGGGCCGACTTCAACCGGACCAATAATCAAGAGATCTGAAACATGACAGAGTCTTACGCCCTGTTTGTCGCCTTCGTGCTGGGCATAGTGGAGGGCCTGACCGAGTTCCTCCCCGTCTCCTCCACCGGCCACATGATCATCGTCGGCCACCTGCTTGGCTTCGACGGCCCCAAGGCTGCCACCTTCGAAGTGGTGATCCAGATGGGTTCCATCCTGGCGGTGGTCGCCGTGTTCTGGCGCCGCCTATTTGGGCTCATTGGCATCCACTTCGGCCAGAAGCCGGCGCAGGGACACGCCACCCTCTCGCTGGTGCACATCATCCTCGGCATGCTGCCCGCCGTGATCATCGGCCTCGCCATCCACAGCTGGATCAAGGCCCATCTGTTTGGCCCGCAGACCGTGATGTACGCTCTGGTGGCCGGCGGCATCCTGCTGATCATCGCCGAGAGGTTTCGCCCGGCGGTACGCTCCGAAACCCTGGACGACATCAGCTACAAGCAGGCGTTCGGCATCGGCCTGTTCCAGTGCCTGGCGCTCTGGCCCGGCTTCTCCCGCTCCGGTGCCACCATCAGCGGCGGCATGCTGATGGGGATCAGCCGTCAGGCGGCCGCCGAGTTCTCCTTCATCCTGGCGGTGCCCATGATGGTGGCAGCCAGCGGACTGGACCTCTACAAGAGTCGCGACTTCCTCTCCATGGCCGACTTCCCCATGTTCGCGGTGGGTTTCGTCACCGCCTTCGTGGTGGCCATGATCGCCATCAAGACCTTCCTGGCGCTGATCCGTCGCCTCGACTTCATCCCGTTCGCCATCTACCGCTTCGTGGTGGCCTTCGCCGTCTACCTGGTGTTCGTGGCCTGATCCGGTCAGCGCATCATGCAAAAAGGGACCCGAGGGTCCCTTTTTTATTGCTTTGTCGGCTCAGTAGAGGCGATGGCTGATGCCGTTGAGCAGCCGCGACAACCCCTTGGTGAACTGTACCGGCGCGTCCTGCACCGTGTAGCAGAGGCAGCCGTCCGGCGTGTGCGGACTGTGGGCGTGGCTGGCATCGCGCCAGATGAAGTCCCCCGCCTGATAGCGGGTGTCGCCATCTTCGATGGTACCGGCCAGCAGCAGGGTCAGCTCATAACCCTTGTGAGTGTGCTCAGGGATGCGGCCTCCCGCCTCTATGTGCAGCAGGCTGGCACGGGCCCCCTGCTCGTCAAGCGGCAGGCTCACCTGCCGGATCGCGCCGATGTGGCGCCAGCTGGGGGCGTGGTGACGGGCCAGTACCCGTGGCAACCGGTACGACTGGCCCGCCACCTGCAACTCGGGCCGGGCCACCGCCGACTGACTCAATACGGCCGCAGTGGCCACCGGCTGTTGCAGGATGCCGGCCAGCATGGCATCGAACTCTGCCGGCAGTGGCTCGCACTCTTCGGCCGGGGTCAGGTATTGCCGGGCCAGCTCCTCTTCGCAGGCCCGCAGTCGGGCCGCACAGTCGGGGCAAAGCTCGCAGTGAGCGGAGACGCCGACGGCCAGCGGCAGGGGCAGTTCGTCGGCGGCAAAGGCGCGCAACATGGCCTGAACGGGATGGGCTTTAATCATGGCCTTGCTCCACTTGTTCCTTCAATTTCTGTAACGCCAGTCTGAGGCGGGATTTGATGGTGCCGAGCGGTACGCCGAGCCGGTCCGCCAGCTCCTGCTGGGAGAGCTCCTGCAGGTAGATGCCGCGCACCACCTGCTGCTGCGGTTCCGGCAGGGTGCCGACGTAGTGGGCCATCTGGCGGCTCAGCACGGCGTCTTCGCCGCCGCTCAGGTGCTCCTCTTCCGCCCTGTACTCCAGCATGGGCCACAGCTCTTCGGCACAGAGCTCCTCTTTGCTGGCGCGGCGCCGGCGCAGCATGTCGAAGCCCTGGTTGCGCATGACGGTGTAGATCCAGGTGGTGGCAGCTCCCTTGTCGGGATGGTAGAGACGGGCCTTCTGCCACACCAGCAGCATGGTCTCCTGCACCAGCTCCATGGCGTTGGCCTCGCTGCCGAGGTGGCGCAGCCCGTAGCTGCGAATACGCGGTGCGAAGTGCTGGAACAGAGCGGCAAAGGCGACCTTGTCGCCATGTTCGGCAACCCTGACGAGCAGGGACTTGAGATCGCCGGCTGGGTCATCCATGGGGGGCGATATCCTGTACGGAGTCGATTGTGATTGGCCAGTATATGCCATTGCGCCATGCCTTGAAGAGGGTGGTGAGTGCCAATACGTGCGGCGCGGCAAAAGGATCACCGGCGCGGCCATCAAAAACGGCTCAGTGGCTGGCGACCAGCAATCCGCTCAGCAGAGAGAGTGCCGGCTGGTTGTCTTCCGCCGCCACCAGCCACTGCTTCTGTTCAACGGGGATGGGCAGCACTTCCAGCCAGCGCTGGGCCACCCAGCTGGCATCGTCCCAGTCGGGGTTGCGATAGAGGGCCGCATATTCCGGGTAGTCGTTGAACACCTCCTGCAGCGCCCTGGCCAGCGAGTGCTGATCGGCATTGAGCCGGCCGGTGCGCCAGGGGGGCAGCACGTCCACCTCCCCGACCCGCAAGCCGTCCGACTCCTGCCACAGATCGGTGATCCTGACCCGCTCCATGCCGAGCACCGTGATGCCGAGCAGACCGTCCGGCAGCCGATCGAAGTCGACGATCCGTACCCTGGTGGCGATGGGGTACATGTTGCGCAGCGCATCGGGCTGGCGGGGATCCAGCATGCAGATAGCAAAACCCTGCTCTCCCGCCTCGGCGATCATGCGCTGATATCTGGGCTCGAAGATGCGCAGCGGCATGATGCCACCGGGCAGCAGGTGGGCCGAGAGGGGAAACAGCGCCAGTTTCATCGACAGATTCCTCGGTAAAAGATACCTGTTGATACGACCGGGGCGGCGGGGCAGATCATTCAGAACGAGTTGGAATAAAAAACCCCTTAACAATCAGGGGAAAATAGCCTGGACAAGCCGCTTCAATATGCAGTAGAAATGGATAAGCACCGTAATTTCCGTCCAATATTCTGGGATCTGGTGCCAAATGCAGTGAAATATCCGCCCGACCGCGAGCGGCGGGTCATCCCTATAGTTTTCTCGGGCCGATGCGGGTAAAATTCACGCCCTTATATATCAGTCATTTTTCGACGCGCAACCTTGGTGGTCAGTTATGAAAGAGCATATTCATCATCTACTTGAACAAACGGTAGCCAATCTCAAGTCAGCGGGCATCCTGCCGGCGGACCTGGAAGCCCGCGTGCAAGTAGACCGATGCAAGGAGAAGGCTCACGGTGACCTGGCCACCAACCTGGCCATGCTGCTGGCCAAACCGGCCCGCAAGAATCCCCGTGAGCTGGCCGCTGCCATCATCGAGCACCTGCCCGCCTCCGACCTGATTGCCAAAGTCGAGATCGCCGGTCCCGGCTTCATCAACTTCTTCTTCGACCCGAGCTGGCTGGCCGGTCAGGTAGAGGCCATGGTGACCTCCGCCAACGCCAACGTGAAGCTGCCAACCCCGCAGACCGTGGTGGTGGACTACTCCGCTCCCAACGTGGCCAAAGAGATGGCGGTGCATCACATCCGCTCCACCGTCCTCGGTGACGTGGCTGCCCGCGCCCTGGAGTTCCTCGGCCACAAGGTGGTTCGTGCCAACCATATCGGCGACTGGGGTACCCAGTTCGGCATGCTGATCGCCTATCTGGAGAAGATGGCCAACGAGCACGCCTCCGACATGGAGCTGCGCGATCTGGAAGCCTTCTACACCCAGGCCAAGCGTCACTACGACGAAGACGAAGCCTTCGCCGAGCGCGCGCGCAACTACGTGGTCAAGCTGCAGGGTGGTGATGAGTACTGCCGCACCATGTGGAAGAAGCTGGTCGACATGACCATGGAGCAGAACCAGCGCAACTACGACCGCCTGAATGTCTCCCTGACCAACAAGGACATCATGGGCGAGTCCATGTACAACGACATGCTGCCGGAAATCGTCGCCGATCTGAAAGCGCGCGGCCTGGCGGTCGAGAGTGAAGGCGCCACCGTCGTCTTCCTGGACGAGTTCAAGAACAAGGATGGCGAGCCCATGGGCGTCATCATCCAGAAGAGCGATGGCGGTTTCCTCTACACCACCACCGACATCGCCTGTGCCAAGTACCGTTACGAGACCCTGGGCGCCGACCGCGTGATGTACTTCATCGACTCCCGTCAGCACCAGCATCTGATGCAGGCCTGGACCATCACCCGCAAGGCGGGCTATGTGCCGGAATCCGTGCCCCTCGAGCACCACGCCTTCGGCATGATGCTGGGCAAGGATGGCCGCCCCTACAAGACCCGCTCCGGCGGTACCGTCAAGCTGGTCGACCTGCTGAATGAGGCGGAAGAGCGCGCCGCCGCCCTGCTGGAGAGCCGCAACAGCGATCTCTCCGCCGAGGAGAAGGCCCAGGTGGTGCACGCCATCGCCATGGGTGCGGTCAAGTATGCGGATCTCTCCAAGAACCGCACCACCGATTACATCTTCGACTGGGATCTGATGCTCTCCTTCGAAGGCAACACGGCGCCCTACCTGCAGTACGCCTACACCCGTATCCAGTCCATCTTCCGCAAGGCCGGCGTCGATGCCGATACCCTGGGCGGCAAGGTGGTCCTGAGCGAGGAAGCGGAAGAGACCCTGGCCCAGAAGCTGATCCAGTTCTCCGACGCGGTCAACGGCGTGGCGGACAAGGGCATGCCGCACCTGCTCTGTACCTATCTGTACGAGCTGTCCGGCAACTTTATGACCTTCTACGAAGCCTGCCCGATCAACAAGGATGGCGTGGACGAGGCGACTCGTCAGAGCCGTCTGCTGCTGTGCGCCGCCACCGCCAAGGTACTCAAGCTGGGCCTCGGCGTACTGGGCATCCACACCCTGGAGCGCATGTAATAGATGGCGACCCGGGATTATGTCGGCAGCCGCCCGCGACGTCGGGCGGGTGGTCGCAACACCAGGAAAGCGGCACCTCGCCGCTTTCCTGTTATCCCGGCCCTGCTGGCCGGGGTACTGCTGGCGGGGTTCGGCGGCTTCCTCTACATGATCAATGGCAAGGGCCACGATGCCCCCACCATTGAGGAACAGGTGAAGGCGAACAAGCCCAAAGCCCAGAGCAACGGCCTGCCGCAGGAGAAGTGGAGCTACATCGAACGGCTGGAGAACAAACAGGTCGACATCGTCGAGCCACCGCCCCAGCCGGGCGTGCTGCCGCCACCGCCGGCAGAAACCGTGACCCTGCAACCGGAAAAACTGCCACAGCCGGTGCCGACCAATATTCCCCAGCCCGGAACCCCCATCGGCCAGGTGCAACCCTACAAGCCGCAACCGGTACAACCGGCCAAGCCGGCGACCGGTGCGCCGGTGGCCAGTGCCCAGGAGCAGGTGATCGATCGCAAGGCCGAACGGGAGCGGATGGAGCGGGAGCTGCGCGCCGAACTGGAACGGGAACGGGCCGACGCCGCCAAGGCCAAGGCGGCAACCCAGACCACAGCGGCCGACAACGAGCGCTACATGATGCAGTGTGCCGCCCTGCGTTCGCAGGATTCCGCAGAATCCCTCAAGGCGCGCATCGCCTTCACCGCCGGGCTATCTTCCAGTCTGCAGGTGGTCAACGGGGCCGGTGGTGCCGTCTACAAGGTGATGGTGGGTCCCTTCAGCGGCAAGGCGGCGGCCGATGCGGCCAACCGCAAGCTGCAGGGCTCCGGCATCAGCGGCTGCATCCCCAAGAAGGGGTGATCGCAGCGTCCATAAACAGGGCCGGGTGGCAACACCCGGCCCTGTTTCTTTTGGTGCCAGTCGCCACCACTCCCAGCCAACCCAGTTGGCCGCGCCAGCGCGCAGGCTTGAAAAACCGGATTGCCATCCCCATCTCTCTTGCCATGCACAGTCAGGCCGTCATTCGGCTCAAGCGAGGTAAGTAAAGTGACTACCATAGTTTCAGTTCGCCGCAACGGTCAGGTCGTCATCGGTGGCGATGGCCAGGTTTCTCTTGGCAACACCGTCATGAAGGGCAACGCCCGCAAGGTTCATCGCCTCTACAACGGCAAGGTGCTGGCAGGTTTTGCCGGCGGCACCGCCGACGCCTTCACCCTGCTCGAGCGCTTCGAAGCCAAACTGCAGGCCCATCAGGGCAACCTGGAGCGCGCCGCCGTGGCGCTGGCCAAGGACTGGCGCACCGATCGCGCCCTGCGCCGCCTCGAAGCCCTGCTGGCCGTCGCCGACGAGCACAAATCCTTCATCATCACCGGCAACGGTGACGTGGTGCAGCCGGAGCACGATCTCATCGCCATCGGCAGCGGCGGCAACTTCGCCCAGTCCGCCGCCATCGCCCTGCTGGAGAACACCGAGCTCGACGCCAAAAGCATCGTCGAGAAGTCCCTCAAGATTGCGGGCGACATCTGTGTCTTCACCAACGGCAACCACACCATCGAAGTGCTGGATTATTCAGCTAAATAAGTCGGCGAAATAGGGCCGCCAAATAAGGCCGCCAGCCAAACCCCATTTTCCAAGGGGTGGGCCCTGCCCGCCCCGGATACAGGAACGCCATCATGTCCGAGATGACCCCGAGAGAAATCGTCCACGAGCTGGACAGACACATCATCGGCCAGGCCGACGCCAAGCGCGCGGTCGCCGTCGCCCTGCGCAACCGCTGGCGCCGGATGCAGCTCGATGAAGAGATGCGCCATGAAGTGACCCCGAAAAACATCCTGATGATCGGCCCGACCGGTGTCGGCAAGACCGAGATCGCCCGTCGTCTGGCCAAGCTGGCCAACGCCCCCTTCATCAAGGTGGAAGCGACCAAGTTCACCGAAGTGGGCTATGTGGGCAAGGAAGTGGACAGCATCATCCGCGATCTGACCGATGCCGCCATCAAGCTGGTGCGCGAAACCGAGATGGAGAAGATGAAATACCGCGCCGAGGAAGCCGCCGAAGAGCGCATCCTCGACGCCCTGCTGCCCAACCCGCGCAACAGCTGGGGCGAGGAAGAGAAAGCTGACAACTCCAACACCCGCCAGATCTTCCGCAAGAAACTGCGGGAAGGTCAGCTGGATGACAAGGAGATCGAGCTGGAGCTCTCCGCCTCCCCGATGGGCGTCGAAATCATGACCCCGCCGGGCATGGAAGAGATGGCCAACCAGCTGCAGGGGCTGTTCCAGAACCTGGGCCAGAACCAGAAGAAGAAGCGCAAGATCAAGGTCAAAGAGGCCATGAAGGCGCTGATCGAAGAGGAAGCGGCCCGTCTGGTCAATCCGGAAGAGCTGAAGCAGAAAGCCATCGCCGCGGTCGAGAACAACGGCATCGTCTTCCTCGACGAGATCGACAAGATCTGCAAGCGTGGCGAGAGCTCGGGCCCGGACGTTTCCCGTGAAGGGGTGCAGCGCGACCTGCTGCCGCTGGTCGAGGGCTGCACCGTCAACACCAAGCACGGCATGGTCAAGACCGATCACATCCTGTTCGTCGCCTCCGGCGCCTTCCAGATCGCCAAACCGTCTGACCTCATCCCCGAGCTGCAGGGTCGCCTGCCGATCCGGGTCGAGCTGACCGCGCTGACCACCGATGACTTCGAGCGGATCCTGACCGAGCCGAACGCCTCGCTGACCGATCAGTACCAGGCGCTGATGGCTACCGAAGGGGTCAACATCGAGTTCACCCAGGATGGCATCCGCCGTCTGGCCGAAGCGGCCTGGCAGGTCAACGAGCGCACCGAGAACATCGGCGCCCGCCGCCTGCACACCGTGATGGAGCGCCTGATGGAAGATATCTCTTTTGATGCCTCCGAGAAGTCCGGCGAGACCTTCGTCATCGACACTGACTACGTCAACGCCCACCTCGGCAAGCTGATTGAAGACGAGGATTTGAGCCGCTTTATCCTGTAACAGCTTGATCGAAGACGAGGATCCGAGCGGTTTACTATCCTGCTCAACCCCGTAGCAAGACGCCTCCCCTGTGGAGGCGCCTTCGTTTTCTGCGTCCTCCCAGCTCGCAGCCTTCCCGGGTCGCATTGCCCGGTACGTCGCGTTCACCTCTTCCCGCCAGCCAGAGTGTGACCACCCCTGACAGAGTCAGCATGCAGACCCCACTCACCCCTTCCCCAGGTCCCTCGCCTGTGTTGGCTATCAATGAAGGAATCTTTCACGCTTTTTGACGGTATGGACATTTCTTTGCAGGGTCAGCCAGGCAGCCCCTGCGACGCTGGCCCCGATCCCCACGCCATAACCAATTGCACCACTGGTATACCTATTTATGTATAGCTTTGAATTGTCAGGAATTACCCCTGAGGGGATATATAAATAGACACTTGATTTGCATCAATCGCCCGCCCCTGCCGACTGGGTAGCCTAGCCTCAGAATGATGTTTTATTACTCCAAACTAGAGGCAATCATGAGCAAAGTCAGACTGGTCGTTGTGGGCAACGGCATGGTGGGGCACCGCTTCATCGAAGAGCTGATCGAGCGGGCCGACCCGGGCCGCTACGAGATCACCGTCTTCGGTGCAGAACCCCGTCCCGCCTACGATCGCGTCCATCTCTCCTCCTACTTCTCCCATCACACCAGCGAAGATCTCTCTCTTGTCAAACCCGGCTTCTACGACAAGCACGGCATCCGCCTGCTGCTCGGCGAAGCGGTGAAAAAAATCGACAGGGCCAACCGCGAAGTGCACTCCAACAAGGGCACTGTGGTCGGTTACGACAAGCTGGTGCTGGCCACCGGCTCCTATCCCTGGGTGCCGCCCATTGCGGGCAGTCAGCACCACGAGTGCTTCGTCTACCGCACCATCGAGGATCTGAAAGCCATCCGCAACGCGGCCAAGAGCGGCAAGAGCGGCGTGGTGATCGGGGGCGGCCTGCTTGGCCTGGAAGCCGCCGGCGCCCTCAAGGCGCTGGGCCTCGAGACCCATGTGGTGGAGTTTGCTCCTGTGCTGATGGCCGAGCAGCTCGACGGTCAGGGCGGCCAGCTGCTGCGCCGCAAGATTGAATCCATGGGCGTGCAGGTGCACACCAGCAAGAGCACCAGCGAGATCCTGATGCATGGCGGTGAGCAGGCGAAACACCGCCTCGCCTTTGCCGACGGCAGCCAGCTGGAAGTGGACGTGGTGGTCTTCTCTACCGGCATCCGCCCGCAGGATACCCTCGGTCGCTACGGCGATCTGGCCATCGCCGAGCGCGGCGGTATCGTCATCGACGATCACTGCCTCACCTCCGACCCCGACATCTATGCAATCGGCGAGTGCGCCGCCTGGCAGGGTCGCTTCTTCGGGCTGGTGGCGCCGGGCTACAAGATGGCCCAGATCACCGTCGACCATCTGCTTGGCGGCGACAGTCGCTTCGAAGGGGCGGACATGAGCGCCAAGCTCAAGCTGCTCGGCGTCTCCGTCGGCTCCATCGGCGATGCTCATGGCCGCACCCCGGGCAGCCACAGCTATGTGTTCCAGGACGACCAGGCCGGCGTCTACAAGAAGATAGTGGTGAGCGAAGACAACAGCCGATTGCTCGGCGCCGTGCTGGTAGGTGACGTGGAGGATTACGGCAACCTGCTGCAGATGATGCTCAACGCCCTGCCCCTGCCAAGCCACCCGGACACTCTGATCCTGCCCGCCTACGCCGGCGCCAAGCCGACCCTGGGGGTGGATGCCCTGCCCGAAAGCGCCCAGATCTGCTCCTGCTTCGACGTCTCCAAGGGCGACATCGCCCAGGCCGTCGCCGAGGGTCACACCACCCTGGCCGCCATCAAGCAGCACACCAAGGCCGGTACCGGCTGCGGCGGCTGCGTGCCACTCATCAGCCAGGTGCTCAACGCCGAGCTGGTGAAGCAGGGCATCGAGGTCAACAACCACCTCTGCGCTCACTTCCCCCACTCCCGCCAGGAGCTGTTCCACCTGGTCAAGGTAGAGGGGATCAAGAGCTTCGACGAGCTGCTGGCCAAACACGGTCAGGGCCATGGCTGCGAGGTGTGCAAACCGACGGTCGGCTCCATCCTTGCCTCCTGCTGGAACGAGTACGTGCTGAGCCCGCTCAACACCCCGCTGCAGGACACCAACGACATCTTCCTCGGCAACATGCAAAAGGACGGCACCTACTCCGTCATCCCGCGCATGGCCGGCGGCGAGGTAACCCCGGAGGGGCTGCTGGCGGTGGCCGAAGTGGCCCGCGACTACAAGCTCTACACCAAGATCACCGGCGCCCAGCGCATCGGCCTGTTCGGGGCCCAGAAGGATGATCTGCCGGCCATCTGGCGCAAACTGCTGGCGGCCGGCTTCGAGACCGGTCAGGCCTATGCCAAGGCGCTGCGCATGGCCAAGACCTGCGTCGGCAGCACCTGGTGCCGCTTCGGCGTGCAGGACAGCGTCGGCCTCGGGGTCTTCCTCGAAAACCGCTACAAGGGCATTCGCACCCCCCACAAGATGAAGTTCGGCGTCTCCGGCTGTACCCGCGAATGTGCAGAAGCCCAGGGCAAGGACGTTGGCATCATCGCCACCGACGCGGGCTGGAACCTCTATGTGGGCGGCAACGGCGGCATGAAGCCGCGCCACGCCGATCTGCTGGCCTCGGACCTTGATAGAGAGACCCTGATCAAGCTGATCGACCGCTTTATGATGTTCTACGTCACCAGCGCCGACAAACTGCAGCGCACCTCGGTCTGGCTCGGCAACCTGGAAGGGGGCGTCGACTACCTGCGCGAGGTGATCGTCGACGACAAGCTCGGGTTAAACGAGACCCTGGAGCGCGATATCCAGGCCCTCATCGACAGCTACGAGTGCGAATGGTCGCGCACCCTCAACGAAGAGCAGGCGTTGCAGCGCTTCAGCCACTTCATCAACAGCGACAAGCGCGACCCGGACGTTCAGTTCGTCGCCGAACGCGCGCAGCACAGACCCGCCACTCCGGCCGAGCGCATCCCTGTCTACCAGATCGAGGTGGAAACCAAATGATGAAACTTGCCTGCCAACTCAACGGCACCCTGCCGGGCTGCATGGACGTTTGCGCCCTGCTCGATAGCCAGTCTATCCAACTCGAGGTGGAGATTAAGCGATGAAACTTGCCTGCCAACTCAATGACATCCTGCCGGGCTGCATGGACGTTTGCACCCTGCTCGATAGCCAGTCTATCCAACTCGAGGTGGAGATTAAGCGATGAAACTTGCCTGCCAACTCAACGACATCCTGCCGGGAACCGGCGTCTGCGCACTCATTGAAGGTCGCCAGATCGCCCTGTTCCGCCCGAGCGCAGCCGCCGAGGTGTTCGCCATCGACAACCGGGATCCCTTCTTCGCCGCCAACGTGCTGTCGCGGGGCATCCTCTGCGAACACGACGGCGAGCTCTGGGTCGCCAGCCCCCTCAAGAAGCAGCGCTTTCGCCTGAGCGACGGCCACTGCTTCGAGAACGCCGCCATGTCGGTGCAAAGCTATCCCGTTGAAGTGCGCGATCAGCAGGTCTGGGTCGCCGTCTGATGCCGACAAACCCCAGATCCATGTCGTTACAGGACTACGTCCCCGTCAAAGTACGTGATCCGCAGATCTGGGGCATCGGCTAACACCATGCATATCAGGGCTGCCCGCGAGCGGCCCTCTTGAAGGAAACAAAGATGCATACCGAAACCATCAACAAGTGCGCCGCCAACGCGGCCCGCATCAACCGCTTCGAGCGCAGCGACAAGCTCGGCTTCTGGCTCAGCTCCGCCATGGCGGGGGCCTATGTGGGCCTGGGCATCATCCTGATCTTCACCCTGGGAAACCTGGTGGATCCCACCATCCGGCCACTGGTGATGGGGGCCACCTTCGGCATCGCCCTGACCCTGGTCATCATCGCCGGCTCCGAGCTGTTCACCGGCCACACCATGTTCCTCACCTTCGGGGTGAAGACCGGCAAGATCACCATGGGTGACCTACTGCGCATCCTGCCGCAGACCTGGGCCGGCAACCTGATTGGCTCCATCGTGGTGGCGCTCATCTACTCCTACGGCGGCAGCCTGCTGCCGGATGCGGGCAGCCTGGCCCACAAGGTGGCGCTGGCCAAGACCCAGGCACCGGCGCTGACCCTGTTTATGAAGGGGATCCTCTGCAACTGGCTGGTCTGCCTCGCCATCTGGATGGCGCTGCGCACCGAAGGGGCCGCCCGCTTCATCGCCATCTGGTGGTGCCTGCTGGCCTTTATCGCCTCCGGCTACGAGCACTCCATCGCCAACATGACCCTGTTCGCCCTCTCCTGGTTCGGTGCCCACTCCGAGGCCTACACCCTGGGCGGCATCGGCCACAACCTGCTGTGGGTGACCCTGGGCAACACCGTCTCCGGCGCCCTCTTTATGGGCCTCGGCTACTGGTATGCCACCCCCAAGGCTGAGCGCCCGATCGCGGTGAGCGACGCCACCAACACCGCCAGCCGGACCCAAACCGCCTGATCAGGAGGCCCCATGGACTACTTGCCCATCTTTTGCCGACTCGACAACAAACCCGTGCTGCTGGTCGGCGGCGGCGAGGTGGCGGAGCGCAAGGCGCGCCTGCTGCTGGATGCCGGTGCCCTCCTCACAGTGGTCGCGCCCGAGCTCGACCCCGAGCTGGCGGAACTGGCTGCCAACGGCAGCATCGAGTGGCTGGACGCCGAGTTTGCGCCAGCACAGCTGACGGGCAAGTGGCTGGTGGTGGCCGCCACCGATCGGCGCGAGGTGAACGCCCTGGTCTACCAGAGCGCCAATCAGGCACGGATCTTCGCCAACGTGGTGGACGACCCGAAGCGCTCCAGCTTCATCATGCCGTCGATCATCGACCGCTCGCCGCTGATGGTGGCCATCTCCTCCGGCGGCAAGGCCCCGGTACTGGCCCGGCTGCTGCGGGAGAAACTCGAAGCCATGCTGCCCCAGCACCCGGGGGCCGTGGCGGCCTTCGCCGGCAGCCTGCGGGATCGGGTCAAGGCGCGCTTCGCCACCATGGGGGAGCGGCGCCGCTTCTGGGAGCGGCTGCTCGGGGCCGAACGCCTCGGGCAGGCGCTGGCGCGGGGGGATAGTGCCTCTGCCAACCAACTGGCCGACAACCTGTTTGCCGATGAAGGCCAGACCGGTGGCGAGGTGGTGCTGGTCGGTGCCGGCCCCGGCGATCCGGGCCTGCTCACCCTGCACGCCCTGCGCCAGATGCAGCAGGCGGACGTGGTGGTCTATGACCGGCTGGTCTCGGACGAGGTGATGGCGCTGGTGCGCCGCGACGCCAAGCGCATCTTCGTCGGCAAGCAAGCGGGCAACCACTGCGTGCCGCAGGAGGGGATCAACCAGCTCTTGCTGGAGGAGGCGAAGAAGGGGCAGCGGGTGGTGCGGCTGAAGGGAGGTGACCCCTTCATCTTCGGCCGTGGCGGCGAGGAGCTGGAGACGCTCGTTGGTACTGGCATTGGCTTTCAGGTGGTGCCGGGGATCACGGCGGCCAGCGGCTGCGCCGCCTACGCCGGCATTCCCCTCACCCACCGGGATCATGCCCAGAGCGTGCGCTTCGTCACCGCCCACGGCAAGGGGGGCGCCCAGGATCTCGACTGGCCGCTGCTGGCCAAAGACAGGCAGACCCTGGTGTTCTACATGGGGCTATCGAGCTGTGCCACCATC
The DNA here is from genome assembly GCF_002259925.1 of Aeromonas sp. A35_P. Taxonomy (NCBI): domain Bacteria; kingdom Pseudomonadati; phylum Pseudomonadota; class Gammaproteobacteria; order Aeromonadales; family Aeromonadaceae; genus Aeromonas; species Aeromonas sp. A35_P. The sequence continues at coordinate 31,567 of NZ_NEVB01000242.1, forward strand.
CGCGCGCAGCTGCTGGCCCACGGCAAGGGGGGCGACACCCCGGTGGCGCTCATCGAGCGCGGCACCCGGCCGAGCCAGCGAGTCATTCGCGGCACCCTCGATCAGTTGCCCGAACTGGCAGTGGGGGTCGAAAGCCCGGCCCTCATCATGGTGGGATCTGTGGTAACCCTGGCTGACTCCCTCGCCTGGTTCGGTCAAGGATGTGCCGCAGAGGCGGCCCTGGCCTCGGCCTGATCGCTACATCCATTCCAACGCCACCCTTGGGTGGCGTCTCTTTTCCTGCATTTACTGTCATAACCTCTTGTTTTGAGTCTGGTATCCTATGGGGTGTGTCAGCCGGACCACCGAATTCAGGAATTCAGTTTCATGTCTCTCCCCGCCAAGAACAACGCCAAGCAGCGTGAACAGGACAGAGCCCGCATCCTCACCCTGCTGCTCGCCGACGACGCCCTCACCGACAGCCTGCTCGACCCGCAAGGGGAGCAGGACGCCGAACTGCGGAACCAGACCAGCGAGCTCACCCGACTGGTCAACAGCCTGCCCGCCGCCGATATCGCCGATGCGCTGGAATCCCTGCCGCCGGACGAGCGTCACGTACTGTGGCAGCAGGTGGACGCGGACAAACACGGCCAGATCCTGGTGGAGGCCTCGGAGACGGTGTGGGACAGCCTCATCAGCGGCATGAGCGACAAGGAGCTGCTGCATGCCCTGAGCACCCTCGACATCGACGACCAGATCTATCTGGGTCAGTACCTGCCCCGCAACCTGATGGGGCGGCTGCTCACCTCCATGGCTCCCATGGACAGGGATCGGGTGCGGGAGGTGATCCGCTACGGCAAGCACACGGTCGGCGCCATGATGGACTTCGACCTGGTGACTGTGCGTCCGGATGTGACTCTGGCCACCGTCCAGCGCTACCTGCGCCTGCGCGGCCAGATCCCGGAGAACATCGACAAGTTGTTCGTCATCGACCGGCGCAACCGGCTGCAGGGAGAGCTGCCGCTCACGACCGTGTTGCTGCACAGACCCGAGACCCGGGTGAGCGATGTGATGGAGAAGGATCCGGTCACCTTCGATCCGGAGGACAACGATGAGGCCGCCGCCCGTACCTTCGAGCGGGACGACCTGGTCTCCGCCGCCGTGGTGGATGCCAGGGGCAAGCTGATGGGCCGCCTCACCGTCGCCGAGGTGGTGGATCTGGTCTATGAGGAGAGCGATACCGACCTGCGCCGAATGGGGGGGATCAGCGAGGAGGAGGACGTGTTCGCGCCCGTCTCCAAGGCGGTCAAGACCCGCTGGGCCTGGCTCGCCATCAACCTCTGCACCGCCTTCGTGGCATCGCGGGTGATCGGCCTGTTCGAGCACACCATCTCCCAGCTGGTGGCGCTGGCGGCCCTGATGCCCATCGTCGCCGGCATCGGCGGCAACACCGGCAACCAGACCATCACCATGATAGTGCGGGCGCTGGCGCTGCAGCACATCCAGACCGGCAACGTCTCCTTCCTGCTGTGGCGCGAGCTGGGGGTGGCCCTGATCAACGGCCTGGTGTGGGGCGGCACCATGGGGGTCGCCACCTACATCCTCTATCAGGATGCGGCGCTGGGCGCCGTGATGACGCTGGCCATGATGCTCAACCTGCTGGTGGCGGCACTGATGGGGGTCATCATCCCCATGACCATGAGCCGGCTGGGCCGCGACCCGGCGGTGGGTGCCAGCGTGATGATCACCGCCATCACCGATACCGGCGGCTTCTTCATCTTCCTGGGGCTGGCCACCCTGTTCCTGCTTTGATCCGGTCTGCAACAAAAAGGGAGCCTTCATGGCTCCCTTGTTCATTCGATGCGGCCGCTACACCCGGTATTTGGCCACTGCCTGGTTGAGCAGCTTGGCCTGCTCGGTCAGGCCGTGACTCGATTTGGCGTTCTCCTCCGCCATCAGACTCGACTCCTGGGCGATGTCGCGGATGTTGTTGACGTTGCGGTTCACCTCGTTGGCCACCAGGCTCTGCTGCTCGATGGCGGCGGCAATCTGGGTGCTCATGTCCATGATGTGGGTGACGTCCTGGGTGATCTGCTCCAGCAGTTCGCCCGCCATGCTGGCCTGTTCCGAGCTGCTGTTGCCCTGCTCGCGGCAGGTCGCCATCATGCCCACTATGTTGCCGGTCTGCTTCTGCAGCGAGCTGATGATTCCGGCGATCTCCTGGGTCGACTTCTGGGTGCGGATGGCGAGACTGCGCACCTCGTCCGCCACCACCGCAAAGCCGCGGCCCTGATCCCCCGCCCGCGCCGCCTCGATGGCCGCGTTCAGCGCCAGCAGGTTGGTCTGCTCGGCGATGCCGCGGATCACGTCCAGCACAGAGCCGATGGTTTCACTCTCCTGCTGCAGCTGAGCCACTTCGCGGGAGGAGCTCTCCAGGTTGTCGGCCAGGGAGCGGATCTGGCTGACGGTGTTCTCCACCGCACTGCGCCCCTCCATCGCCTTGTTGTTGGTGGTCTGGGCATTGTTGGCGGCCTGCTCGGTGTTGCGGGCTATCTCCTCTATGGTGGAGCCCATTTCAGTGGAGGCGGTCGCCACCATGTCGGTCTCCTGCAGCTGGCGAGCCGCCCCCTCGCTGGTGCGGCGCACGTTGCCTGAGAGGTGATCCGCCGCCTCGGTCAGGGTGTGCACGCTCTGCTTCACGTCGCCAATAAGGTGGCGAAAACCTCCCAGCATGACGTCCAGGTTGCTCGCCAGCTGCGCCATCTCATCCGCCCCCTGCAGCTCGATCTTGAGGCGCAGGTCGTTATCCTGCCGGATGCGGTTGACGGTGTCGTTCACCCGCGAGATGGGGCGATCGATGCTGCGGCCCAGCAGCATGCTCATGATCCCCATCAGCACTATGATGACGCCACCACAGACCAGCATCAGGGTATTGAGCCGCGAGATCTGCCGTACCAGCTCGTCGGCGATGTGCTGGTCGACCGCGGCGAACCCCTGCTCGGTCTGGTGCACCAGCTCCCGCATCTGGCTGCGCAGCCCCTCCTCCTCGTTCAACCCCAGCACCTGCATTCCCTGCACCAGGGCGATGAAGTCCTGCTTGTACTGCTCGCTGGCCTGCTCCAGCTTGTCGCGTTCAGCCTCCGGCAAGGTTGCGAGCCGCTGCTGGAAATCCTTGTGCAGGGTCTGGAAACGCTCCAGATACTGAATGTCGGAGCGCAGCATGAAGTCTTTCTCCGCCCGCCGCAGCTGCAGCATGGTGATGAGCAATCCCTGCTCATCCAGCTGCTTGAGCCCCTCCTCCACCTCGTGCACCGCCGTCCGCAGACGACCGTAGAGCCCATCCTCCGGCCCCAGCCCGATCTTCTGCTGCTGGGCCACCAGCTCGTTGAAAGCCTTGCCATAGGCCTCCATCTGCTGATCCAGCCGGGTCAGCTCACCCTGCACGGCACTCAGGTTGTCATCCTGGCTCAGGGTCTGGTTGAGCCGATGAAAGTCAGCCAGCACTTCATTGAAACGGGTAACGAAGGCAAGCTCCTTGCGGATCAGGAAGTCCTTCTCCGCTCGTCGCAGGTTGAGCATGGCGATCTCCAGGCTGTCCACATTGCGCTGGGCCTCGGTCAGATGGCGACTCACCTGGTTGGAGTAGAAAAACAGGCTGCTCAATACCAGCATGGCCACGGCGACCAGCGCGGTATTCAGGATCAATTTATGACGGATGAGCACGGTGAACCTCTTACAAACATGGTGGGCATGCATTGAGCTTATGCAGAAAACGTTATCCCCGTTGTTGTTCAAGGAATATTCATTGAAATGCCGGTCCCACTCCTTATACTGGATCCCACCTGTTTCCAGCGGTGGATTTGACACAATGGAATACAACACTTCAGAACTGTGCGACATCTATCAGGACATGGTGGATGTGCTCGAACCCATGCTCTGCTCCTTCGGCGGCCGCGCCTCCTTCGGCGGCGTCATCACCACAGTCAAATGCTTCGAATCGAACGGCCTGATCCGTGAACTCGTCAAAGAGAACGGCGTTGGTCGGGTACTGCTGATCGATGGCGGCGGTTCCATGCGCCGCGCCCTGATCGACAGCGAGATCGCCACCACGGCGGCGGAGAACGAGTGGGAAGGGATCGTCTGCTACGGCTGCGTGCGCGAGGTCGACATTCTGGAAGATCTGGATATCGGCATTCAGGCACTGGCGGCCATCCCGGTGGGGGCCGACAGCAAGGACGTAGGCGAGACCGATCTGCCGGTCAACTTCGGCGGCGTCACCTTCTTGCCGGACGACCACCTCTACGCCGATACCACAGGGGTGATCCTCTCCCCCGATGCGCTCGACATCGAGTAAGCAGAGCAGAGTGAAAATGGGAGCCAAGGCTCCCATTTTTTATGCCCGCGTGCTGCCGGACGCGGACAAAAAAGAGGGCCAGTAAAAACTGGCCCCTTAACTGGAAGCAATGTGAGCAATGTCGTGCCTTCACAAGAAGTCCATCACGTTGGAACGAATGAAGTCTTTCCCGGAAAACAAGGTAACAATAATCATTCTCATTTAACTAAACAACCCTTATTTGCCATAAATGCAAAAAAATTGACCACCCCGAGGGGTGGTCAATGTCGTCAGGCTTGCCGTGTGGCCGTTTGCAGGCCGCTCAAACCGGCCTCGCCCACCAGCTTGCGGCTGAGATAACGCAGCAGCACGCCGTAGAGCGGCACAAACAATCCCAGGCTTATCAGCAGCTTGAACACATAGTCCACGGTTGCGATCTCGACCCAGTGCTCGGCCATGAAGGGGTCCGTGCTGCGCCAGAAGGCGATGGTGAAGAAGGTGATGGTATCCACCAGATTGCCGAACAGGGTGGAGGCCGCCGGTGCCACCCACCATGCTTTCAGCAGCCGCAGCCGGTTGAACACCACCACATCCATGAACTGGCCCACCAGATAGGCCATAAAGCTGGCCAGGGCGATACGTGCCACGAACAGGTTGAACTCGGCCAGATTGCCAACGCCCTGGAAGCTGCCCTCGAAGAACAGCACCGACAGCGCATAGGAGATGGCCAGCGCCGGCAACATCACGGTCTGGATGATCTTGCGCGCCAGACCGGCACCGAAGATCCGCACCGTCAGATCGGTGGCCAGAAAGATGAACGGGAAGCTGAAGGCACCCCAGGTGGTATGGAAGCCGAAGATTGTGATCGGCAGCTGCACCAGGTAGTTGCTGCTGGCAATGATCAGGATGTGGAACAACGAGAGGCGCACCAGCGCCGTCTGGTGCTGAGCAGGGGTCAGATTCATATTGTGACCTTTTTGGTTAATGGGGTTAGGGAACCCATACCGCCACCATTGGCGATAATTGAGGGGCGAGATTATACGCCCCCAAATTGATAGTTCAATCTTTATGCTGTGGGTTGAGGCGCCTGCTCAGCCCTGATGCTGGCGGGCCAGCCAGAGCAACACCTCGGCATCGGCCGGCTGCTCCGCCGCCAGCCAGCAGCCGCTGTAGTGTTCGTACTCGAGCCGAATGCGGCTCCCCCTCAAACTCCAGCAGCCAGCTGTGACGATCGGCGCCACATTCCCGCTCGATCGCCACCAGCTCCCACTCCTGCAACAGGGCGTTGGCCAGGGCCGGAAAGCTGTCCCAGTCGAGCGCAGGGTGCACCAGCATCACCACCCCGGCCTCCCTGTCTATCTGCGCGATACGCCAGTTCATCTGCGGCTCCTCAACTGCTGCAAGAGAGCTCGCCACCGCAATACCATGCCGGCTGCGGAGTAGCGAGAGCCTCGTATTCGGGTTGCTCATCATAGGGGTGCTGCAGGGCCGCAAACAGCCGCTCGAACGGCACCATGTCTCCTCGCTCGGCAGCCTCGATCACCTGCTGGGCCAGCGCGTTGCGCAGCACATACTTGGGATTGACTGCATCCATCTGCCCCTTGCGCACTGCATCCTCGCTCCCCTCCCGAACGAGGCGTGCCCGATAGGCCTCGAGCCACCCTTGCCAGGCGGCAGGATCCGGCAGCAGGACCAGCAGGCTGGCGGGCCACGCTCCCTCTCGCGTCACCTCACCGAGACGACGCAGGAACAGGTGGTAATCCACCTTGTGCGCCGCCAGCAGCCTGAACAGCTCGCGAAACAGTGCCGGGTCCTCCTCTTCCCACACCGCCAGCCCCAGTTTGGCGCGCATCAGCTCGGAGTAGTGCAGCATCAACTGGTGTTCGTACTGGGCCAGGGCCGCAGCCAGCGCGTCCCCATCGACGTGGCCGGCCAGCGCCTGCGCCAGCTTTTGCAAATTCCAGTAACCGACAGCTGGCTGCTGATCCAGCGCATAGCGACCGCCCGGATCCGAGTGGTTGCAGACAAAGTCCGGCACATAGGCATCGATGAAGCCGTAGGGACCGTAATCCAGGGTCAGCCCGAGCAGCGACATGTTGTCGGTGTTCATCACCCCGTGGCAGAAGCCTGCCGCCTGCCACTTGGCGATGAGCCGCGCGGTGCGGTGCACCACTTCGGCAAACAGCTCGGCACCATCGGCCAGCTCGGGGAAATGGTGGCGGAGCAGATAGTCGATAAGGATCGGGATCCGCTCCCCCAGCCCGCTCCAGGCGAAATACTCGACGTGGCCGAAGCGCAGATGACTCGGGGCAGTGCGCAGCACGGTCGCGCCCGTCTCCACCTGTTCGCGGTAAACCGGCTCTTGGCTGCCTACCAACACCAGCGCCCGGGTGGTGGGGATGCCGAGGGCATGCATCGCCTCGGAGGCCAGATACTCGCGAATGCTGGAGCGGAGCACGGCACGGCCATCGCCGAAGCGGGAGAAGGGGGTCTTGCCCGCCCCTTTCAGGTGCAGGTCCCAGCGTTGGCCATCCGGCGCCAGCTGCTCCCCCAGCAACAGGGCACGGCCATCACCGAGACGCGGGCTGTAGCCGCCGAACTGATGGCCCGCATAGACCTGGGCCACCGGCTGCATGCCGGGCAAAGGCTGGCCATGACCACAGCAGGCCAGCCAGTCGGCCTCGCTCACCGCCCCCAGCCCCAGCTCGCCGAGCAGCGCACGGTTGAGGTGCAGCAGGCCGGGGGCATGCAGTGGTTGGGGGGCGACGGGCTCACAGGCCCAGGGCAGTTCGGTGGCAAAAGTGTTGATCAGCTTCATGGTGGCGCGGTTCGTCCCTGCGTATGCTCGTGTCACTCTTTATACCGCCGTCGGCCAGCAGTGGCTAACGGGCGATGCGCTATTTCATTTCAAGGAGAAGAAGATGCAAAGATGGTTGGGCGCCCTGCCCCTGTTGCTGTTGTTGTGGGGGCCGGCCCAGGCGGCCGATGTCGAGGCTGGCAAGGCCAAGGCCGCCGTATGCGCCGCCTGTCATGGTGCCGAAGGCAGGGCCCTTGTCCCCAACTATCCCCATCTGGCGGGACAAAACGCCGCCTATCTGGTGAAACAGCTGAAGGCTTTCAAGGATGGCAGCCGCAAGGAGCCTTTGATGGTGCCCTTCATGGCGCCGCTCAGTGAGGCGGACATGGAGAACCTGGCAGCCTATTACGCCAGCCTGAAATAACCGGCGCGCCCGGTAGACGGGCGCCCGTTGGCGACGCTCCCGCCCGGTGCAACTTCGCCAACCTTTTACCGGCGGCAGTAGTCGATGATCAGATCCATAAAGGCTTCGCCGAAGCGTTCCAGCTTGCGGTGACCGACGCCGTTGATCGCCAGCATCTCATCTTCCGTCATCGGCATGAGCTGCGCCATCTCCACCAGGGTCGCATCGTTGAACACCACGTAGGGCGGCACCTCTTCATCCTCGGCGATCTGCTTGCGCAGCGCCCGCAGCTCCTTGAACAGCCGCTTGTCGTAATTGGCGTTGTCGAGCAGGCCGTTGCGCTTCTCCTTGCGACTGGAGATGGGCTGCAGGCGGGGCACCGCCAATTCCAGCTTTACCTCGCCGCGCAGCACGGGGCGGGCCGCCTCGGTCAGCTGCAGCACCAGGTTGCGGGTGATGTTCTGGGTCAGCAACCCCTTGTGGATCAGCTGGCGGATCACGCTCATCCAGTACTCGTGGCTCTGATCCTTGCCGATGCCGTAGGTCGACAGCTTGTCGTGGCCATGATCCTTGATGCGCTGATTGAGCGAACCTCGCAGCACCTCCACCACATAACCTACCCCGAAGTTCTGCCCCACCCGCCAGACGCAGGAGAGCGCCTTCTGGGCATCTTCGGTGCCGTCATAGCTTTGGGGCGGATCCAGACAGATATCGCAGTTGCCGCACGGCTTGTCGTTGTACTCGCCGAAGTAGTTGAGCAGCACCTGACGGCGGCAGGTCTGCGCCTCGGCGAAGGCCGCCATCACGTTGAGCTTGTACTGCTCCACCTGCAGCTGCTGGGGGTTTTCGATGTTGTCGAGCAGCCGGCGCACCCGCCCGATGTCGGCGGGATCGTAGAGCAGCAGCGCCTCGGCCGGGGTGCCGTCGCGCCCAGCCCGACCGGTCTCCTGATAGTAGGATTCGATGTTCTTCGGGATGTCGTAGTGCACCACGAAGCGCACGTTGGGCTTGTCGATGCCCATGCCGAACGCCACCGTCGCCACCACTATCTCGATGTCATCTTTGAGGAAGGCCTCCTGGGTCTGCTGGCGCAGCTCGAGGGGCAGGCCGGCATGATAGGGGGCCGCCTTGCAGCCGTGGCGGGAGAGCCGCTCGGCCACCTCCTCCACCCGGTTGCGGCTGGAGCAGTAGACGATGCCGCAGTTGCCCTTCTGGCTCTGCACGTAGCGCAGCAGCTGTTCGGCCGCCTTGAACTTCTCCACCAGGCTGTAGCGGATATTGGGCCGGTCGAAGCTGGCAGTGTGGATAAAGGGATCCTGCAATTCCAGCCGGTGCAGCATGTCGCTGCGGGTCGCCTCGTCGGCGGTAGCGGTGAGCGCTACCACGGGCACCTGGGGGAACCACTGCTTGAGCCGGCCCAGTGCCGCATACTCCGGCCGAAAATCGTGCCCCCACTGGGAGACGCAGTGCGCCTCGTCGATGGCGAACAGGCCGAGCGGCAGCTCCGCCAGCCGGTCCATGAATTCATGCTGCAGCAAGCGTTCGGGAGAGACGTAGACGATTTTTATCTCGCCGCGCCGCATGGCGGCAAAGTTCTGGATCATCTCCTCCCGGCTCAGGGCCGAGTTGATATAGACCGCCGCCACGCCGTTGGCGCGCAGGCTGTCCACCTGATCCTTCATCAGCGAGATGAGGGGAGAGACCACTACCCCGAGCCCGGGACGCAGCAGCGCCGGGATCTGGTAGCAGAGCGACTTGCCGCCGCCGGTGGGTTTGAGCACCAGCGCATCGCGCCCCGCCACTATCTGCTCGATGATTTCGAGCTGACCCGGCCGAAACTGCTGATAGCCGAACACCGCCTGCAACAGGGCAAGGGGGTTCTCTGGCTGAGGGTCAGGCAGGGTTTCGGCAATGACGGTCATGGGCTCTCCTTTGGGGTCGCCATTCTAAAGCAGCCGCCGCCCACAATAAACCTGCCATTGCGACTGTTAAGGAAGTGTTGCAGACTGGCTGGAGTTTTTACTCGGCTATGCCGACAGGGATTGGACTCAAGGAATGAAACAGATGCTCAAGAAGATGGCGCTCAGTGGCATTGCCAACCTGTTCGCCGAGAGGATGCCCTTCAACAAGCTGATCGGCATGCAGGTCACCCACTACGACTTCGACAAGGTGGAGCTGCGCATCAAGATGGAGGAGAAGCTCATCGGCAATCCCTTCCACAACATCCTGCACGGTGGCGTCACCGCCAGCCTGCTCGACGTGGCCGGCGGCATGATAGTCGCAGCCTCCTGCATCGACGAGCTGGAAGACTTCTCCCCCAGCTACCTCAAGGAGCGCTTCTCCCGCCTCGGCACCATCGATCTGCGGGTGGACTATCTTCGTCCCGGTCGCGGCAACGAGTTCATCGCCACTGCCCACATCATCCGGGCCGGCAGCAAGGTCGCCGTCGCCCGCATGGAACTGCACAACGAAGAGGGGACTCATATCGCCTTCGGTACCGGCACCTACCTGGTGGGCTGAGCCAGCCTATTGCATAAAAACAGTGCTGCTAATCTGATTTTAATCATTAGAAACCTTACCCCCTCTGCCGTCACGAGGTTCATACTGAAAGTCGGGATTGTGTGCAGAGGGAGGATTGCAGGCGATGAGTGCGAAACTGGCCACCAAACCATCCAGAGCCTTGTTGAGGCAGCTCGAGTCCATGCTCGACGAGGTGCAGACACCCGAGTGTCGCCACTGGCTGGAACAGGAGCTTGAGGGATACTCTCTCTGTTCGCCCCTGCCCTGGTATCGCATCATAGCCTGTCGGCAACGCGGTCACTTCTTGGATCTGAAGACGGGAAAATACCTGACCTGTCATATCAACAGTCAAACGCTAAGCCAACGCGATCTGGCCCAGATTCAGTTCATCTATGCCCGTGAACCCGCCGCCCACTATTTGCTGCAACGCAATTCCGGTATTGAGCCCTGGCCGGAACAGCTGCTGGAAGATTATCAGGAGCAGCTGATCCCTGGCCATCTGTGCCTGCAAGCCTGGCATGAGCCCGTGTCTTCATTACGCGAACAACTGATGGAGGGAATAGAACATTTCATTAGTGAGTACCCCAAGCACGCGGCCTTGCAACCTCAACACAGCTTCAAGGCATTGCGGCATCAGCACTGGCATATCTAACAGGCGCCTGGCGCGCAAGGAGGGCACCATAGACAGAACCCAAACCCAACGAGAGATTGCCACAATCTAGAGTGCCGGAGTCAGGATCAGACTCCACCCTGGGCCACCGAGCGGTGGCCCTTTTATTGTCTGGTTGTCTGACGCGGAACAACCCAACAAATGAGACAGCGAGACAGCGAGACAGCGAGACAGCGAGACAGCGAGACAGCGAGACAGCGAGACAGCGAGACAGCGAGACAGGAAAGTATCGCATACCATCGAACGACTGCCAGAGTTAGAGCCAGCCTCTGCTGAGGCGAACGCCAAATGCGAAAAGGCCGCTCTATTGAGCGGCCTTTTCTAAGGTGGTCGGTGTGAGAGGATTCGAACCTCCGACCCCTTCGTCCCGAACGAAGTGCGCTACCAAGCTGCGCTACACACCGATGTCTGCGGGACGGGAATTTACCGAAAGCCCCGACCCGACACAAGCCTTTTTTGCATTAAAAAGGAAAAAAAGTGCTGTTCGCTCAACTATTCAGCACTCTCCCCGCCGTTTTACCGAAATGCAGCCGGACGGTGACATTTTGCTAACTCTGCCTCAGGGCAGGCGAAGCGACTCAGGCCCCAACAACCGGCGTTGCCAATCCGCAATCGTGCCGTGCTCCAGCCAGTCGGCCGCATGCTTGCGCCAGTTGGGCGAGAGGGCCGGATTTTCCAGCAGCAACAGCAGGTCCGCCTCGTTGCGTAGCTGATTGAACAGGATATCGGCGGTACGCTTCACCGTGAGCTCAGGGTAGGGTCTGTCCACCAGCTCCAGTCGCTCCTGCGGCATCACCATCCCCTCCTCCAGCACCCGCAGCAACCAGCCGCAGCGGCCACTGAGCTGCATCACCTGCGACATCTGGCCATAACCGAAACGCTGGTTGAGCTTGAAACAGGGTGATCTGGGCTGGCTTATCTGGATCAGCGCCTCGCCGAGTCGATAGACATCGCCGATGCAGGTCTGCGCCTCGGTCAACCCGACCCCGGAGAGGTTCTCGCCGATGCAGGTCTGCGCCTCGGTCAACCCGACCCCGGAGAGGTTCTCGCCGAAGGCGGCGGGCTGCCATGGGGTACGCGGGGCCGGCAAGCCCAGCGCCATCTGCCAGTTGTGCCACCAGGGGTAGTGATCGGCGGGATAGTAGTGCAGCGCCCGATCCGGGCCGCCATGGTGGCGCTGGTCGCACTGTTCGTCGCCAGCCAGACCATTGGCACCGCACCAGAGCGGTATGGTGGTGGCGTGTTTGTGGATGGCACTGACAAGGCCGGGAACCAGTTCGGCACCCTGGCCGCTAAAGATGGAGATCCGCATTCTCATCCTCCGGATTGACGAGAGAATGCGGATCTTATCATGTGAGGGGTCAGGCGACTGCCTGCATCTGGGTGGTCATGGCGATCTCGGCACGGCGGCGTTTCTCCGCCTTGGCCATCAGATACCAGCTGCCGAAGGTGAACAGCGACACCGACAGCAGGATCAGGCTGGCCACCGCGTTGATCTCGGGTTTCACCCCGAGCCGCACCGCTGAGAAGACCTCCATCGGCAGCGTGGTCGAGCCAGGGCCGGAGACGAAGCTCGCCAGCACCAGGTCGTCCAGCGACAGGGCAAACGACATCATGCCGCCCGCCGCCAGCGAGGGGGCGATCATTGGGATGGTGATCAGGAAGAACACCTTCCAGGGCTTGGCCCCCAGATCCATGGCCGCCTCCTCGATGGAGAGATCCAGCTCCCGCAGCCGCGCCGACACCACGATCGCCACATAGGCGGTACAGAAGGTGGTGTGCGCTATCCAGATGGTCACCATGCCCCGCTCGGCAGGCCAGCCCACCAGCTGGGCCATGGCCACGAACAGCAGCAGCAAGGAGAGACCGGTGATCACCTCGGGCATCACCAGCGGCGCCGTCACCATGCCGCCGAACAGGGTCCGACCGCGGAAGTGCGGGATCCGGGTCAGCACGAAGGCCGCCACCGTCCCCAGCGCCACCGCCGAAATGGCGGTGTAGAAGGCGATCTCCAGCGAACGCAGCACGGAGCTGATCAACTGCTTGTTGTCGAGCAGGCCGAAGTACCACTTGAGCGACCAGCCTCCCCATACCGTCACCAGCTTGGAGGCGTTGAAGGAGTAGATCACCATGATGATCATGGGCAGGTAGATGAACAGCAGCCCCAGCCACAGCATCAGCTTGGCAAAACCGAAACGTCTCATCATGCCTTGCCCTCCAGCTCTTTGGCCTGGTTACGGTTGAACAGGATAATGGGGATGATCAGCACAGCCAACATCACCACCGCCAGCGCGGAGGCCACCGGCCAGTCGCGGTTGTTGAAGAACTCCTGCCACAGCACCTTACCTATCATCAGGGTCTCGGGGCCGCCCAGCAGCTCCGGAATGACGAACTCGCCCACCACCGGAATGAACACCAGCATGCAGCCGGCGATGATGCCGTTCTTGGAGAGCGGTACCGTGATCCGCCAGAACCGGGTCAGGTTGCGGGCGCCGAGGTCGGAGGCCGCCTCCAGCAGGCTCTGGTCATGCTTGACCAGGTTGGCGTAGAGCGGCAGCACCATGAACGGCAGGTAGGAGTAAACGATGCCGATGTAGACCGCCAGGTTGGTGTTGAGGATCTGCAGTGGCTCGTCGATGAGGCCGATGCCCATCAACAGGCTGTTGAGCAGGCCGTTGTTGCTGAGAATGCCCATCCAGGCGTAGACCCGGATCAGGATCGCGGTCCAGGTCGGCATCATGATGAGCAGCAGCAGTACGGTCTGGGTCTCCTTGTTGGCCCGCGCGATGGAGTAGGCCATGGGATAGCCGATCAGCAGGCAGAGAATGGTGCTGACCAGGGCCATCTTGAGGGAGCCGAGGTAGGCCGCGATGTAGAGCTCATCTTCCCGCAACAACAGGTAGTTGCCCATGTTGAGCAGTATGGTGAGCTGATCATCTGCCCAGCTCACCACGTCGGTGTAGGGCGGGATCGCCACATCCGCTTCGGCGAAGCTGATCTTCACGACGATGATGAAGGGCAGCAGGAAGAACAGGAACAACCAGAAGAACGGGATGCCGATCACCAGCTGCCGTCCTCCCAACGACTTCAGTTGTTTCAATGCCATCATGATTGCAGCACCACGCCGCTGTCATCTTCCCAATAGAGGAACACCTGGTCATCCCAGGTCGGCCGCTTGCCGTGGCGTTCGGCGTTGGCGATGAAAGCCTGAACGATTTTGCCCGAGGGCAACTGGATGTAATAAACCGAGTGACCGCCCAGATAGGCGATGTCGTAGACCTCGCCCTTGGTCCAGTTGAAGTCCGGGTGCTCGATCTCCACCGGCTTTTGCAGGCTCATCAGCAGTTTTTCCGGCCGCAGGGCATAGGTCACCTTCTTGTTCTCGGCGCGGGAGCTGATGCCGTGGCCCACGTAGATGGGCTGCTCCAGATCGGCGCAGGCGATGGTGGCGTGGTCCTGCTCATCCTCCACCAGCAGGCCGTCAAACAGGTTGACGTTGCCAATGAACTCGCACACCAGCCGGCTGGCCGGGGTTTCGTAGATATCCATCGGGCTGCCAATCTGCTCGATGCAGCCGAGGTGCATGATGGCGATCCGCTCGGCCATGGTCATGGCCTCTTCCTGATCGTGGGTCACCATGACGCAGGTAACCCCGACCCGTTCGATGATCTCGACCAGCTCCAGCTGCATCTGGGAACGCAGCTTCTTGTCGAGCGCCCCCATGGGTTCATCCAGCAACAGCAGCTTGGGCCGCTTGGCCAGCGAGCGCGCCAGCGCCACCCGCTGACGCTGGCCACCGGAAAGCTGATGGGGCTTGCGACGGGCGTACTGGGTCATCTGCACCAGCTTGAGCATCTCCTCTACTCTGGCGTCGATCTCCGCCTTGGGCAGGTTGTCCTGCTTGAGCCCGAACGCGATGTTCTGGGCCACCGTCATGTGGGGGAACAGGGCGTAGGACTGGAACATCATGTTGATGGGGCGTTCATAGGGCGGCATGTCGGTGATGTCGACGCCATCGAGAAACAGCCGTCCCTCGGTAGGACGCTCGAATCCCGCCAGCATCCGCAGCAGGGTCGACTTGCCGGAGCCGGATCCCCCCAGCAGGGCGAAGATCTCGCCCTTGTGGATGTTGAGAGACACGTTGTCGACCGCCAGCGTTTCATCGAACTGCTTGCTTACCCTGTCTATCTTGACCAGCACTTCTTTACGCTGCTGGCTGCCCTCAAGGGCTTTCTTGTAGGCACTGGAGGCTATTGCCATCACCAAACTCCCAAACAATGCACACTGCCCCTCACGGCCGTGTCCTGGCTACTGAGACGAAGGGCTGGGCCTTCCGGCCCTGCCCTGCTGTTCTTATTTCCCGGTCTTGACCCGGGTCCAGCTACGGGTGAACTGTCGCTGGATCTTGGGTGTGCGCTCGGCGGCAATATAGAGCCGGCCAAGCACCTCTTTGCTGGGGTAGATGCCCTGATCAGTGAGCATCTTCTCATCCATATAGGAGACCGCCTTGGTATTGGGATTGGCGTACCCCACGTATTTGCTGACCCCGGCGATCACCTGGGGATCGAGCAGATAGTTGATATAGGCGTGAGCCTCCTTGACATGCTTGGAGTCCACCGGAACGGCCATCATGTCAAACCAGAGGTTGCTGCCCTCCTTCGGGACTGAGTAGGCAATCTGGATCCCCTTGCCCGCCTCTTCAGCACGGGCGGCGGCCTGCATTACATCGCCCGAATAGCCGACCGCCACGCAGATATTGCCGTTGGCCAGATCACCGATGTACTTGGAGGAGTGAAAATAGGTGACATAGGGACGGATCTCCATCAAACGGGCCTCGGCCTTCTTGAAGGTATCGGGATCCTTGCTGTTGGGATCGAGCCCCAGGTAGAGGGCCGCCAAAGGCAGCATCTCATCCCCTGAATCGAGCAGGGCGACGCCGCATTTGGCGAGCTTCTGGATATTTTCTGGCTCGAAGATAGTGGCCCAGGAGTCAATATGGTCTACTCCCAGCGCTGCCTTGACCTTCTCGACGTTGTAGCCGATGCCGTTTGTCCCCCACAGGTAGGGCACAGCATACTGGTTGCCGGGATCGTTGATCTCCAGCTGCTTGAGCAACATGGGATCCAGATTGTTCCAGTTTGGCAACAGGCTGCGGTCCAGCTTTTGGAAGGCGCCCGCCTTGATCTGCTTGCCGAGGAAGTTGTTGGAGGGTACCACCACGTCATAACCGGTATTGCCGGTGAGCAGCTTCCCTTCCAAGGTTTCATTGGAGTCAAACACATCATAGACAGGCAGAATCCCGGTCACCTTCTGGAAAGAAGGCAGCGTATCTGCACCGATATAGTCGGACCAGTTATAGATGTGTACGGTCGGAGCGGCCTGGAGCAAGGAAGAGGCTCCCAGCAACAGGGTTGCGGTCAACAGTTTGCTATACACAGAATCCATCCTCGAATTTTGGGTTAGAGAACCTGAACCCCTCACACTCCGGCGAGTTGCCCTCCGGCGAACCGGAGGGCCGATATGGCATTACTTACCGGATTTGATCTTGGTCCAGCTGCGAGTCATCAGACGCTGCACCTTGGCCGGTAGATCCGGGAAGGTGTAGATCTTCTTGAGGGTCTCGTCGCTCGGGTAGATGCCCGGATCGTTGCGGATCCTCTCGGACACCAGAGGTACGGAGGCCTTGTTACCACTTGGGTAGCTGACGGCGTCGGAGATCTGGGCGATCACCTCGGGCTTCATCAGATAGTTCAGGAATACATGGGCTTCTTCAACGTTCTTGGCATCGGCCGGAATGGCCAGCATGTCGAAGAAGCTGCCTGCCCCCTCTTTCGGGATCACGTAGGTCAGGTTGACGCCGTTCTTGGCCTCGATCGCTCGGGACTTGGACTGCTGCAAGTCACCGGAGTAACCGACCGCCACGCACAGGTTGCCGTTGGCCAGATCCGAAATGTACTTGGAGGAGTGGAAGTAGGCGGTGTAGGGACGGATGGAGAGGAACAGCTCCTCCGCCTTCTTCAGCTCGTCCGGCTTCTGGCTGTCCGGCTTGAAGCCCAGGTATTGCAGGGCGGCCGGCAGCATCTCGGTCGGCGAGTCGAGGAAGGAGACACCGCACTCCTTCAACTTGGCCATGTTTTCCGGTTTGAACACCAGGTCCCAGGAGTCCACCGGCGCCTTGTCACCCAGCACGGCTTTCACCTTCTCCGGGTTGTAGGCATAACCGATGGTGCCCCACAGGTAAGGAATGGAGTACTGGTTGCCCGGGTCGCTCGGTTCGAGCGCCTTGAGCAACGAGGTATCCAGGTTTTGCCAGTTGGAGAGCTTGGACTTGTCCAGTTTCTGGAACACGCCCGCCTTGATCTGCTTGGCCAGGAAGGGGTTGGACGGCACCACGATGTCATAGCCCGAACTGCCCGCCAGCAACTTGGCTTCCAGCACCTCGTTGCTGTCGAACACGTCGTAGACCACCTTGATGCCCGTCTCTTTCTGGAAGTCTTCCAGGGTGTTAGGCGCGATGTAGTCGCTCCAGTTGTAGACGTGCAACACCTTGTCTTCGGCCATCGCCGCGCCGCTCATCATGACCAGCGCCACCGAGGCTGCAATCATTCCCGTTTTGAAAGACATCGTCCTTGTCTCCTAAGCAAATTGTATGCGTAAGCCAACCTGCCCGGCGCCCGCCTATCCCCGCAGCTTTGCCGCCGTCAGATCCAGACTGAGCCTGGCCAGATTGACCAATTCATCCACCTGTTCCTCGGTGATCACCAAGGGGGGCGATATGATCATGGTATCGCCGACCGCCCTCATCACCAAGCCATTGTTAAAGCAGAACTCCCGACAGGTCATACCGGCCTGCAGCTCAGCCGGAAAGCGGCTGTTGGTCTGCTTGTCCTGCACTATTTCCAGCGCGGCCACCAGGCCTTTGCCGCGGGTTTCCCCCACCAGCGGATGGTCCGCCAGCTCAGCCCAGCGGCGCTGCAAATAGGGGCCGATACTATCATGAACTCGCTTAACTATGCTTTCGTTTTGCATAAGCGTAATGTTGGCAATGGCCACGGCGCAGGCCACCGGATGGCCGGAGTAGGTGAAGCCGTGGTTGAATTCGCCCCCCTCTTCCACCAGCACCTTGGCGACCCTGTCCCCCACCATCACGGCCCCCATCGGCAGATAGCCGGAGGTGATCCCCTTGGCCAGACACATGAGGTCCGGTTTGATGCCAAAACCCTCGCTGGCAAACCAGTGACCGGTGCGGCCAAAGCCGCAGATCACCTCGTCGGCGATGAGCAGGATGCCGTACTTGTCGCAGATGCGCTGGATCTCGGGCCAGTAGCTGTCGGGCGGAATGATGACGCCACCGGCGCCCTGGATCGGCTCGCCGATGAAGGCGGCCACCTTGTCCACCCCCAACTCCAGAATCTTCTCCTCCAGCTGGCGAGCACGGGCCAGGCCGAATTCGTGGGCGCTCATCCCCTGCCCTTCCCCGAAGTGATAGGGCTGATCGATGTGCACTATGCCGGGGATCGGCAGCCCGCCCTGGGCGTGCATCCCCTTCATGCCGCCCAGGCTCGCCCCGGCCACGGTGGAGCTGTGGTAGGCATTGTGGCGGCTGATGATCACCTGCTTGTCCGGCTGCCCCTTGCTGGCCCAGTAGTGGCGCACCATGCGCAGCACGGTATCGTTGCACTCGGAACCCGAGCCGGTGAAGAAGACGTGGTTGAGGTGGGAGGGCGTCACCTCGGCCAGCAGGGTCGCCAGCTCGGCGGCAGGTGGGTGGCTGGTCTGGAAGAAGAGGTTGTAGTAGGGCAGTTGCTGCATCTGGCGGGTGGCGGCGTCCACCAGCTCCTGGCGACCGTAACCCAGGTTGACGCACCACAGGCCGGCCATGCCGTCCAGAATACGCTTGCCTTCGGAGTCTTCCAGATAGACCCCCTCGGCACGGGTGATGATGCGACTGCCTTTCTTGTTCAGCGCCTGAAAATCGGTAAACGGATGCAGATGATGGCTGGCTTCCAGTTGCTGCCACTCACGGGTGGTGTGCTGCATTGCTTGCTCCTCGGTTCCTTCGATGTAAGCGATGTTTGTTCGTCAACGGATGAGGGAGAGGGACTCCCCCACTCATGCGTGGGAGAGCCTGACCTTGGCCCCGGCATTGTCGATATGAGCGGAAACGCCCTCGGACGCTCCCGGCAAGCCGATGCGCGTCAGGCGCGCACCCGGGTCACACGTTCAGCAGCAGGAACTCCCGTTCCCAGCGGCTGATCACCCCGAAATAGGTTTCATACTCCTTGCGCTTCACCGCCACGAAGGCGCGGGTAAAGCGCTCACCCAGCATCTCCTTGATGGGATCGCACTGCTCCAGGTGGCTCAGCGCCTCCTCCAGCGAGCGGGGCAGGCTGTAGGGCAGCTCGTAGGCGCTCGACTTCATCTCCGGCAGCGGCTCCAGCTTCTCCATCATGCCGAGGTAGCCGCAGGCCAGGGTGGCGGCCAGCGCCAGATAGGGGTTGGCGTCGGCGCCGGCGAAGCGGTTCTCCACCCGGCGGGCGCTGGCCTCGGAGAAGGGTACCCGCAGCCCGCAGGTGCGGTTCTCCACCCCCCACTGGACGTTGCGCGGCGCGCTCTCGCCGAAGGTGAGGCGGCGGTAGGAGTTGACGTTGGGGGCCAGCAGCGCGGTCACCGCCGGGGTGTATTTCTGCAGGCCGGCGATGAAGTGCATGAACAGCTCGGAGTTGCCGCCGTTCTCGGCTCCGAACAGGTTGCGACCGTTCTCATCTTCCAGGCTCTGGTGAATGTGCATGGCGGAGCCGGGCTCGTCGCTCATCGGCTTGGCCATGAAGGTGGCGTAAATCCCGTGACGGTGGGCCGCCTCGCGCATGGTGCGCTTGAACAGGAACACCTGGTCGGCCAGATCGATGGCATCCCCGTGCAGGAAGTTGATCTCCATCTGGGCGGCGCCGGACTCGTGGATCAGGGTATCCACCTCCAGCTCCTGCGCCTCGCAGTAGTCGTACATGTCCTCGAAGATGGGGTCGAATTCGTTCACCGCGTCGATGCTGAACGACTGGCGGGCCGTCTCCGGGCGACCGTTGCGGCCGGTGGGCGGCACCAGCGGATAGTCGGGGTCTTCGTTGCGCTTGACCAGGTAGAACTCCAGCTCGGGGGCCACCACCGGCTTCCAGCCCTGCTTCTCGTAAAATGACAGGACCCGACGCAGCACGGAGCGCGGCGCTATGTCGATCAGCTTGCCATTGATGTCGAAACAGTCGTGGATCACCTGGGCGGTGGGCTCCAGCGCCCAGGGGACGAAACGAATGGTGTTGGGATCGGGATAGAGCTGCATGTCCCGCTCCAGCGGGTCGATCATGCTGTCGTCATCCGGATACTCGCCGGTCACCGTCTGGGTGAAGATGACCTCGGGCAGGCGCATACCCCCTTCGCGCAGAAATTTGTTAGCTGGAATGATCTTGCCTCGGGCATTGCCGGTGAAATCCGGAAACAGGCACTCCACTTCCGTGATGCGATTGCTCTCCATCCAGCCCTTGATACTGTCCATGTTAAACCCCGACTCTACGGTTGCCATTGGCAAGGGTGTCTAATATATGGAACACCCTTGTTATCAAATTGTAATCGACACCACCATAAAAGCCCGCCATCAGGGGCAATGTCAAGCGCTGGTGTTTAAAAAACTATAAATAACGGCGCATATAATGACCATGGCGGGGACAAATACTAAACACCCTGTCATGGTAACGACTCACTGCAAAGCCGGTGCCAACGAGGCGTGTTACCCCCTTATGTTCTCAGTCAGACCCTGTCGGAATCGGGCCATTTTTTTGCAAGGGCGCACAATCCTTGTCCTCTTTGCTTTGCATGCCTGCATTTTTTTGGTACAAGGCCCGCCCTGATTTGCACTCTCCTGCATGGATTTGGTGCAAATACAGGACACAGGGCTTGGTCTGCAGGCAGACAGCCCCCATAAACAGGGATAATTGGGTTAGTAAACTGACTGGTAGTAAATCGTATGTGTGATTTCATGACTGAAGACCAACTGGCCTTTTACAAGGGACAGATCGAGCGCCAGATCCTCGAACTCGAAGATCGCCTCAACTCCCAGGCCAGCCAGGCCATCGCCACCGATACCAACGAGATGGCTGATGAAATTGACCGTGCCAGCATCGAGGAAGCCCGCCGTCTGGAGCTGAACCGCATCGAGCATGACAAGCTGCATCTGCGCAAACTGCGTGGTGCGCTCAAGCGCATCAGCGAAGGGGATTTCGGTTACTGCGAATCCTGCGGTGACGAGATCTCCCTCAAGCGGCTGCAGGCTCGTCCCGAGTCCCGCTTCTGCGTCGAATGCCAGAGCACCAAGGAGTTCAACGATACCCACGTGTATCGTCGTGTTGCCTGATGCCTCGCTGCCTGCTCACTGTCGTGCGGTGAGCGTTGCCGGCAGGATGAGCATTCAGGTGATAAATGAGGACACCAGGCTGCTCACTCTGGCGGATCACGGCTACGCAGCGACAGAGTGACAAGTTCTGTTAGACTCCGGGCAAGCCCCGGAATCTACAGGAGAGCAGAGAGTGAAATGGTTCCTCAAACTGTGCTTGTGTCTGCCGTTGCTGGCACAAGCACAGACCCTCACGGTCAAGGTGCCCAGCCGACCGATCAACGACCTCGACAAAGAGTATCAGCTCAAGCTGCTGGAACTGGCCCTCACCCATGCCGACCAGCCGTTCCGCATCCAGCAGGTCGAACTCAACCTCAACCAGTACAGCCTGCAGCAGCAGCTCAGCAAGGGCAAAACCATCAATGTGTTCTGGATGGGGACTTCCAGCGCCCTCGAGTCCTCCCTCATCGCCGTGCCGATCCCGTTGTTTCGCGGTCTGGAAGGGCTGCGGCTCTCCTTCATCCACGCCGATGCCCAGGAAAAATTCGACCAGATCAACTCGCTGGCCGATCTCAAGCGGCTGAAGGCGGCGCAAGGGGTGGGCTGGGCCGACAACAAGATCCTTGAAAATGCCGGTATCCCCACCTACTCGGGGCGCTACAGCAACCTGTTTCGCCTCATCAACGACGGCGACAAACTGGACGTCTTCCCGCGCAACCTGGTGGAGATCTTCGCCGAGCGCAGCGAGCTGGTGGCGCAATACCCCAACCTGGTCATCGATCAGCATCTGCTGATCCGCTACCCCTTCGCCGAGTTCTTTTTCGTCAGTCCCGAGGCGCCGAAACTGGCCGAGGCGATTCAGACCGGGCTTGAGCGGGCCTATGCCGACGGCAGCTTCATGAAGTTCTTCCGGGAGAACCCCAAGATCCGCGAGGCGCTGGCCAGTGCCAAGCTCGACCAGCGGGTCACCATCGCCCTACCCAATCCCGACATGACCCCCTTGCTCAAGAGCATTCCGGCCCAATATTGGGAGTATCCCCCACAGGGGTGACGAATCGGCCACCTCACACCGAGGTGGCACACACAGCGCGCCAGGGAGGTGCCATGAAGGGAATCGAGGAGTGGTTTGAACTGTACGGCCAGAGCCACCAACACCCGGTCAATGTGGCAATCCACAAGCTGGCGGTACCCGGCATCTATCTCTGCGCCCTGGCCCTGCTCTGGTGCCTGCCGGCCGGGCCGCTGCCACCGTCTCTCAACTGGGCTGCGCTGGTCGCCATTCCGGTGCTGGCCTTCTACCTGCGGCTGTCGTTTGTGCTGTTCGTGGGGATGGCGGTGCTGACCGCGCTGGGGCTGGCCGCCTGCCACGCCTGGCAGGGCCCGCTGCTGTGGCCGGCGCTGGCCGGGTTCGTGCTGCTCTGGATAGCCCAGTTCGTCGGCCACAAGATCGAGGGCAAGCGCCCCTCCTTCCTTGCCGACCTGCAATTTCTGCTGATCGGCCCCGCCTGGGTGCTGGCCAGCCTCTATCGTCGTTTGGGCATTCCCTACTGAGGGAAGCCAACAGGAGAGACCATGAGATACCGTCACACCCTTGCTCGCGCCCTGCCGCTGCTGCTGGGCGCATTGATTGCCGGCCCGGCGCTGGCCGACAAGGCCGACCCCGTCGGCGAGGTGAGCACCGCCTTCAAGCTGTTTGGCCCCAACCACAAGATCCTGGTGGAGGCGTTCGACGACCCGCGCATCGACGGCGTCGCCTGCTATCTGGCGCGCCCCAAGACCGGCGGCGTCAAGGGCGGGCTCGGGCTGGCGGAAGACCCCTCCCACGCCTCCCTCTCGTGCCACCAGATCGGCCCCATTACCCTGCCCGCCAGGCTGAAGGCGGGGGAAGAGGTGTTCGATGTCAGCACCTCGCTGGTATTCAAGGAGCAGAAGGTGGTGCGCTTTTACGATCAGAAGCGCAATGCGCTGGTCTATCTGACTTACAGCACCAAGCTGGTGGATGGTTCTTACAAGAGTGCGGTCAGCGCCGTGCCTATCATGCCGTGGGGCTGAATCCCCACCATTTATCCCGTGATGACGACCCATATTTGTTGTAATTTAACCACATCATAATCTGCGGAGAGCGCACCATGAGAGTCGCCGTTTTCAGTACCAAGAGCTACGACAAAGAGCACTTCAATCAGGCCAACAGCCAGTACGGTTATGAACTTGAGTTCTTCGACGTGCGGCTGGAGGCCAAGACTGCCCGGCTGGCCCACGGCTTCCCCGTGGTGTGCCTGTTCGTCAACGACGATGCCGACCGCGAGGTGTTGACCGAGCTGGCGGCCAACGGCACCAAGGTGATCGCCCTGCGCTGTGCCGGCTACAACAACGTGGATCTGGCCGCCGCCAAGGAGCTGGGGCTGAAGGTGGTGCGAGTGCCCGCCTACTCCCCGGAAGCGGTCGCCGAGCATGCGGTGGGCCTGATGATGACCCTCAACCGCCGCATCCACAAAGCCTATCAGCGCACCCGTGACGCCAACTTCTCGCTGGAGGGGCTGGTCGGCTTCAACATGCACGGCCGCACCGCCGGCATCATAGGCACCGGCAAGATCGGCATCGCCACCCTGCGCATCCTCAAGGGCTTCGGCATGCGCCTGCTGGTGAGCGATCCCTATCCGAACCAGGCGGCCATCGATCTCGGCGCCGAGTACGTGGATCTCGATACCCTGTTCCGCCAGTCCGACGTCATCAGCCTGCACTGCCCGCTGTTCAAGGAGAACTACCACCTGCTGAACAAGGAGGCGTTCGCCAAGATGAAGGACGGGGTGATGATCATCAACACCAGCCGGGGCGGCCTGCTCGACTCCAACGCCGCCATCGAGGCGCTCAAGACCGCCCGTATCGGCGCGCTGGGGCTGGACGTCTACGAGGAGGAGGAGGATCTCTTCTTCGCCGACAAGTCCAACGAGGTGATCACCGATGACGTGTTCCGCCGCCTATCGGCCTGCCACAACGTGCTGTTCACCGGTCACCAGGCCTTCCTGACCCGGGAGGCGCTGCACGCCATCGCCGACACCACCCTCAGCAACATCCGCGCCATCGACAGTCAGGGCCGCTCTGACAACGAAGTGGAATAAGGGGCCTCCCCTGCCCCTCAGCGGTTCATTGCCGTGCGCCGGGTTGTGAGACCCGGCGCCTTCGGGTAGGCTACCAGCCCTTTTTTGCTCAGGAGTCTGGCTGCCCATGTTTATCGGATTTGATTACGGTACCTCCAACTGTGCCGTCGCCGTGATGGAACAAGGCAGCCCCCGGCTGCTGAACCTGAGCGGTGCCCACTATCTTCCCTCCACCCTGCACGCTCCCCACCGGGATGCCATCGCCGGCCTGCTGGCCGAAGGGCTGGCGCCCGCCCAGCAGAGCGAGTACCTCAAGCTGCGCGGCCCCGTGGTGACCCGGGCCCAGGCGGTACGCCGCCAGATGCGCGAAGAGGGGCTGATCGACGAGCTCAGCTTCGGCGCCGCGGCGCTGGAGCGCTATCTGGAAGAGCCGGACGACGGCTACTACATCAAGTCGCCCAAATCCTTCCTCGGCGCCTACGGCCTCAAGGCACCGCAGATCGCCCTGTTCGAAGACATCGTCTGTGCCATGATGCTGCACGTGCGGCGCGAGGCGGAGCAGCAGCTCGGCGCGCCTATTCGCCGGGCCGTGGTTGGCCGCCCGGTCAACTTCCAGGGGTTGGCGGGGGAAGAGAGCAACCGTCAGGCCATCGCCATCCTTAGCGAGGCGGCGCGCCTCGCCGGGTTCGAGCAGGTGGAGTTTCTCTATGAACCGGTGGCGGCTGGCTTCGAATTCGAGGCCCGCCTCAACGAGGATGCAGTGGTGCTGGTGGTGGACATCGGCGGCGGTACCACCGACTGTTCGGTGCTGCGGATGGGCCCGAGCCATCGTGCCCAGCTCGATCGCAGCGGCGATCTGCTCGGCCACAGTGGTCAGCGCATCGGCGGCAACGACTTCGACATCCGGCTGACGGTGGAGGGCATGATGCCGCTGCTCGGCATGCACGAGACCCTCAAGACCGGCAAGCCGCTGCCCCACCCGCTGTTCTGGGATGCTGCCGCCATCAACGACGTCAGCGCCCAGAGCCGTTTCTACAGCCTGGAGACGGGCCGCCAGCTGCAGGATCTGCAGCTCGACAGCCTACCCGGCAGCAAGCTGGGGCGCCTCGCCAGTCTGCGCGCCCACAAGCTGAGCCACCAGCTGGTGTGGCGCGCCGAGCAGGGCAAGATCGCCCTCTCCCAGGAGGAGTCGGCCCAGCAATCTCTGGCCGAGCTGGAGTGCGGGCTGACGGCCGAGCTCAAGCGCGATCAGCTGGCCAGCGCCTCCACCCCGCTGCTGGAGAAGATCGGCGAGCTGATGGACGAAGCCATTGCCGCCGCCGGCGTCCAGCCGGACCGGGTCTTCATTACCGGCGGCAGCGCCCGCTCGCCCCTCATCCAGGCCTTCATCCGCCAGAAGCTGCCCCAGGTACCGCTGGAAGGGGGCGATGATTTCGGCTCGGTCGCCTCCGGTCTGGCCCGTTACGCCGAGCGGCTGTTCGGCAACTGACGCCCCGGCGGAAGGTGTCGGCGGTGACGCCAGCCCCCTTTGCAAGGCCGGTGTTGCCATTTAACGACACAGGCTCAATCCGCGGGACGACAGAAGCGGTCGGGCACGCTCCCCCTCGCCCTGCCTGGAGGAGCGCGCAGAGGGTATGCTTGTCACTCCCACTACCGGAGCCCTTTCATGCCCAGATTCTTGCTACTGCTGCTCGCCCTGTGTCTGCTCAGCGCCTGCAGCAGTACTCCCCGCTTTGCCTCGCAAGACCTGCAGCACCACCACTGGGTGCTCGACAAGCTGGATGGCCAGCCCGTCACTGCAGCGCGAGACAATCCGCCCGATTTCGAGATAGGTGAGCACTTCACCGTCAACGGCATCGCCGGCTGCAACCGCTACTTCGGTCAGGGTCACCTCGAGGGGAGCAAGTTCTGGGTGACCAGTCTGGGCAGCACCGAGATGGCCTGCCAGGCCCCGCTCGATGCGGTGGAGCAGGCGGTGCTGACCACTCTCACCGAAGGGGCCACCCTGGATGGCACCACCCAGACCCTGATCCTGCAGGGCAAACGGCATCGTTTGGAATACACCCTGCGCGACTGGGTGCTGTAACCCCCCCCTTCGTATCACAAAGCCGGATCACAAACAGGAACATGTGCCCCGCCTGTGGCACAATATGAGGCAGTGCTCGCAATGGAGGCTGCCTCAGCCATGTCGATGGACCGTCTGTTTGACAAGATCAAACAACTCCCCACTATTCCACAGCTGCTGCATGAGTTGATGCAGAGCTTCAGCGATGAAAATGCCCGCATCGACCAGATCGCGGCCAAGATCGCCATGGATCAGGTGATCAGCGTCAAGGTGCTGCGGATGGCCAACTCGGCCGCCCTGCGCCGTGGCAACGAAGTCACCTCCATCGAACAGGCGGTGATCCGCCTCGGTTTCAACCGGTTGCGATCTGTGGTGGTCGCCTCCGGCATCATCGGCAGCTTCAAGGCCCCTCCCAGCTTCGACAAGAACAAGTTCTGGACCGAGACCTTTCAGGTTGCCACCATCGCCAAGACCCTGGCCCAGGAGGCCAAGGTGCTCGACCCCGAGACCGCCTTCACCTGCGCCCTCATCCACAACATCGGCGAGCTGCTGATCCAGAGCACCCTGCCGGAAGAGGCGGAGCTCATCAATCTGGCGATCCAGAAAGGGAGCAGCCGGGTCGAGGCCCAGCGCGAGATGCTGGGGTACGACTACGCCCAGCTCGGGGCCGAGCTGGCGCGACGCTGGAACCTGTCGGAGGCCTTCGTCGACGCCATCTCCCAGCAGCTGGATCCCCTCTCCCACGATCCGGTCAGCAAGGAGGCGGTACTGATCCGCCTGGCGGTCTTCATCTCCTTCGCCTGGAACGCCGGGGTGCCGGCCCAGGCCATCATAGCCCGCTTCCCCAAACCGCTGGCCGACCAGCTGGGACTGGATCCCAAGTCCCTCGCCGGCCAGCTCGAAACACTGCATGAACAGGGTAATGCCCTCGCCGATCTTCTGACTCAATAAGCATCATGACCCATCCGTTTCTGTTTCATCCCCAGGTGGCGCCCTGGTTCAAAGAGAGCGCCGACGCCCTGCAACTCACCCTGTTCAGCGAGCTGGACGCGCCGATCCGCGAGGTGTGGCTGCGCCATGAGCCGGACAACGAGGAGTATCTGGTGCCGATGACGGCGGTCTCTACCCGCGATCGGCTGCAGGTATGGCAGGGCACCCTGCCGCTTCACAAGGGGCAGGACATTCATCTCTACTGTTTCAAGTGTCTCACCGACGAGGAGCAGTGGTGGCTGCACGGTGCCGGCGTCAGCTCGGCCATGCCGCCGCGGGAACAGCATTTTCGCTTCAACAGCCTGCACCAACCGCCGGCCTGGGTGCAGGATCAGGTGTTCTACCAGATCTTCCCGGACCGCTTCTGCAACGGCGACCCGTCCCTCAGCGTCAAGCATCACGAATATGAGTACCGCGGCAAGGCGGTCATTAGCAAGGCGTGGGGCGAGCCGGTCAGCCGCCACGAGGAGGGCCACGGCGCCTGCGAGTTCTACGGCGGCGATCTGGCGGGCATCGATGCCAAGCTGCACTACCTGCAATCTCTCGGGGTGACGGCGCTCTACCTCAATCCCATTTTCGATTCGCCGAGCAACCACAAGTACGATACCCAGGACTACTTCAAGGTGGATGCGCATCTGGGCACCAACGCCCAGTTTGCCGAGCTGACCCGCAACCTGCACCAGCGCGGCATGAAGATCATCCTGGATGCGGTGGTCAACCACACCTCCACCGAGCACCCCTGGTTCTGCCCACCGCTGGGGGCCCAGCGCAACCCGGATTCACCGTGGCGCAGCTTCTACACCTTTGACAGCGAAGGGGATTACGTCAGCTGGAAGGGCATCCGCAGCCTGCCCAAGCTCGACTTCTCCAGCGAACAGGTGCAGGACGCCGTCTATCGCGCCGATGACGCCATCCTGCGCTACTGGATGCGCGCCCCCTACCAGATCGACGGCTGGCGCTTCGACGTCATCCACATGCTGGGGGAGCGCGGCACCGCCGAGGGCAACCGCGGCCACGTGCGCGCCATTCGCGGTGCGGTGAAGCAGGAGAACCCGGACGCCTACGTGCTCGGCGAACACTTCTTCGAGGCGAGCCAGTGGCTGCAGGGGGATCAGGAGGACGGCGCCATGAACTACTACGGCTTCGCCCACCCGATCCGCGCCTTCCTAGCTGGCCAGGACATCGCCTACCACCCCATCAAGATCAGCGCCGAAGAGCTGGATCGCTGGCTCAAACTGGCGCGAGCACACATCCCGTTCAAGAACCAGCTGGCCCAGTTCAACCTGCTGGACAGCCACGACACCGCCCGCTTCCTCCATCTACTGGGGGAGGACAAGCAGCGGATGCGGCTCGCCGCCACCCTGCTGCTCACCTATATCGGCGTGCCCTCCATCTACTACGGCGATGAAGTGGGGCTCTCTGGCGGCAACGATCCGGACTGCCGTCGCTGCTTCCCGTGGGAGACCACCGCCTGGGACCACGTGCTGCACGACCATTACCGCCGGCTGATCCAGATCCGCCGGCAGCGTCCGGCCCTGCGCCGCGGCGACATCCAGACCCTCTATGCCGGCCCCCACAGCTATGTGTTCGCCCGCACCCTGCAAAGCGATCAGGTGGTGGTAGCCTGCAACCGTCACCCCAGCGAGCCGCGCACCATCAGCCTGCCCCTTTGGCAGACCGCCAGTCCTGCCAGCCGCTTCACCGACGCCTTCAACGGCGACAAATTCGAAGTGGTGCAGGGGGAGGTGCAGCTCACCATCCCCGCCAACTCGGCTAGAGTGCTGCTCTCCAGCTAGGCGTCAAAAAAGCGGAACCCTGTGTTCCGCTTTTTGTTAAAGCCCCCGAGATCGCATAAAGTTGTTTGAACTGGGTTGGATTTCTCTATGAATCATCTAGTTAGTTCACTCAGAGTGGAATAAAACTGGCATCATATCGGACCGCATCAGCCCCTTTTCGGCTAAACTGGCCCAAGGCACATAAATTGCTTGTCACTTGGCATCACTAGCGAGAATCCGTCATGTTCGACAATAAAACCCTATTGATTACCGGCGGCACTGGCTCGTTTGGCAAGATGCTGGTCAAGACAGTGCTGGAACGCTACAAGCCGAAACGGCTGATCATCTACTCCCGCGACGAGCTGAAACAGTTCGAAATGCAGCAGGTCTTCAACGCCCCCTGCATGCGCTACTTTATCGGTGATGTGCGGGATGCCAACCGGCTCACCATGGCGATGCGCGGGGTCGACTATGTGGTGCATGCAGCGGCGCTCAAGCAGGTGCCGGCCGCCGAATACAACCCCATGGAGTGCATCAAGACCAACATCCACGGGGCCGAGAACGTCATCCAGGCCGCCCTGCTCAATCAGGTCAAGAAGGTGATCGCCCTCTCCACCGACAAGGCCGCCAACCCCATCAACCTGTACGGCGCCACCAAGCTGGCCTCCGACAAACTGTTCGTCGCCGCCAACAACATCGCCGGCCAGGATCCGACCCGGTTTGCGGTGGTGCGCTATGGCAACGTGGTGGGATCGCGCGGCTCGGTCGTGCCCTTCTTCCAGAAACGGATCGATCAGGGCGCCACCACCCTGCCCATCACCCACGCCGAGATGACTCGTTTCTGGATCACCCTGCAGCAGGGGGTGGACTTCGTGATGAACAACTTCCCGCGCATGAAAGGGGGCGAGATTTTTGTGCCCAAGCTGCCCTCGGTGCGGATCACCGACCTGGCTACCGCCATGGCCCCTCAGCTGGACCAGGAGATCATCGGCATCCGCCCGGGTGAGAAACTGCATGAAGTGATGTGCCCGTGTGACGACTCCTACCACACCTTCGAGTTCGACGACTTCTTCATCATCGGACCGACCATCAACTTCAACAATCGCAACAATGACTTCTCCGTCACCGCCTCGGGTGAAAAGGGAACCATGGTGGCCCAGGGGTTCGAGTACAACTCCCGTGATAACGCTGATTTCCTGACGGTTGAGCAGCTGAAAGAGTTGAACAGCAAGGTGGTAATGGAATGATCCCGTACGGCAGACAGTCGATCAGCGAAGCGGATATCGAAGCCGTGGTCGAAGTATTGAGGTCAGACTTTCTGACCCAGGGGCCCGTGGTGCCCCGCTTCGAGCAGGCAGTGGCGGATTACTGCGGAGCCCGCTTCGGGGTGGCGGTCAACTCAGGCACGGCCGCCCTGCATATCGCCTGTCTGGCACTGGGTGTCGGCCCGGGTGACTGGGTCTGGACCTCCCCCATCAGCTTTGTCGCCTCGGCCAACTGCGCTCTCTATTGCGGGGCTCAGGTCGACTTCGTCGACATCGAGCCCGATACCGGCAACATGTGCGCCATCGAGCTGGAGCGCAAGCTGGTAGCCGCCAAGGCTCAAGGATGTCTGCCCAAGGTGGTCATCCCGGTACACTTCGCGGGCCTGCCCTGCGACATGCAGGAGATCCACCGCCTGGGACAAGAGTACGGCTTTCGGATCATCGAGGATGCCTGCCACGCCCTCGGCGCCCGCTATCACGACGAACCCACCGGAAACGGCCGCTACAGCGACATCACCGTCTTCAGCTTCCACCCGGTGAAGATCATCACCACCGGCGAGGGCGGCATGGCGATGACCAACGACCCTGCCCTCGCCAAAACCATGCGCATGTTGCGCAGCCACGGCATCACCCGAGATCCGGCCGACTTCATCAATGAGCCGGACGGCCCCTGGTACTACGAGCAGCAGATGCTGGGCTTCAACTACCGAATGACAGATATCCAGGCTGCATTGGGGTTGAGCCAGATGAGCAATCTTGAAGCCTGGATCGCCAAGCGGGGCGAAATTGCCCATCGTTACTTCGAAGCATTGGCCCCCGAACGTCTGCCCCGTTATTTCGGCGAAGAGCGGCGCAGTGCCTTCCACCTGTATGTACACCATGTAGCACCCGAACTGCGCAGTAACCTGTTCCAGCGCCTACGCGATCATGGTATCGGGGCCAACGTGCACTATATGCCCATCTACAAGCAGCCTTGGCACCAAGAAGGCCATAAGTCCCCCCTGCCGATGGCAGAGGTTTACTATTACGGTGCCATAACTCTCCCGCTTTTCCCTCATTTAACGACAGCGGAACAACATCAGGTATTTACATTGGTAACTGCCGATGCATAGCAGTACATAAAAGAACAAGCAGGCTCTGAGCTTGCCGTCAAAAGGTCCAGATACTCGATATACAGAGAGATAAAATGACGGATACAGCAATCTTGCCAGTTGTGATGGCGGGGGGATCAGGTAGTCGGCTCTGGCCTCTTTCTCGTGAGTTATATCCAAAGCAGTTCATGCCGCTGTTGGGTGAAACCTCAATGCTGCTGGATACCATTGGCAGGGTCAAAGAACTTGCCGCTCACCCCTTCACCGTGGTTTGCAATGAGGCCCATCGCTTTATTGTCGCGGAGCAGTTGCGGGCAGCCGGAATCCAGAACCATATTCTGCTGGAGCCATCAGCACGCAATACGGCCCCAGCTATCGCTGTGGCAGCCCTGCATGGTATGACGATCGCTGATGACCCCGTGTTGTTGGTGTTGGCTGCAGACCACGCAATCAAGGAGCCGCACGCCTTCCGACAAGCCATAGAGGCAGCATACCCCTTTGCAGCCAATGGCAAACTGGTGACATTCGGCATCGTCCCCCAAACAGCTGAAACCGGTTATGGCTACCTCAGAGCAGGAGAATCTCTTGGGGGGGGCGTTTCTCGCGTTGACGCCTTCATCGAAAAACCGGATCTGGACACGGCAAGACAGTATCTCTCCTCTGGAAAATACCTCTGGAACAGCGGCCTCTTTATGTTCAAGGCCAGCCGCTATCTTGAGGAACTTAAACTTTATCGCCCTGATATCTTGGCCGCTTGTGAAAACGCGTTCAGCACCAGACAGCATGATCTCGATTTTATCCGTGTCGGCTGCGCGGCCTTTGAGGCATCGCCCAGCGAGTCAGTGGATTATGCTGTGATGGAAAAAACGCAAGATGCCGTCGTCGTGCCCATGGATGCTGGATGGAGCGATGTGGGCTCTTGGTCCACCCTGTGGGAGGTCAACGAGAAAGACGCGCAAGGGAATGTCCTAGAAGGCGACATCTTGGCGCTTGACACAACAGATTGTTATATCAAAAGCAGCAACCGGCTAGTGACCACCATTGGATTGGACAGGCTAGTCATAGTGGAAACTAAGGATGCCATACTCGTTGCCGCGCACGACAAGGTTCAAGAGGTCAAGACTCTGACATCACGTCTTAAAAGTATGAATCGCACAGAAACCGAACGTCATCGCGAGGTTTACCGCCCATGGGGCAAATACGATGCTATTGACAGCGGAGAGCGCTTCCACGTCAAACGCATCACAGTTAAGCCTGGTGCCAAGCTTTCTCTGCAACTGCATCACCACAGGGCCGAACACTGGATAGTGGTCTCCGGAACAGCCAGGATGACAATGAACGGTGTCGAGCGTTTCATCACGGAAAATGAGTCCGTCTATATCCCTATTGCAACCGTTCACTCGTTGGAAAACCCGGGTAAAGTCGACTTGGTACTTATCGAAGTTCAATCAGGCTCCTATTTGGGGGAAGATGACATAGTGAGGCTGGGGGAGCACTATCACAAAGATGGGAGCGAGCCATGCTGAGCACCAAGACGATTATCCAGCATAGTGGTTTGGGCTTTGGTACAAGCGGTGTAAGGGGCTTGGTCAGCCAATTGACGCCGGAAGCCTGCCAAGCATTTACGCATGCCTTCATCTCAGTCATGCATGAGCGCTATACCTTTAACAAGGTAGCGCTAGGCATAGACAACAGGCCCAGTAGCCTTAGCATAGCAAACGCCTGTGCTGCTGCCCTGCAACAACGTGGAGTTGAGCCCCTCTTCTATGGGGTGCTACCAACACCGGCCTTGGCATTACAAGCCATGCATTGCCGCATTCCGGCCATCATGGTTACCGGTAGCCATATCCCACATGACCGAAATGGTCTCAAGTTCTATGGCCCTGGTGGAGAGATCACCAAAGCTGAAGAACGACAGATCCTAGGCTGTGTTCTTAAAGTGATGAATATATAATCTCAAATCTTCTCAACAACTTAAGACCTATGCAATGTCACGTCGTTACCAGTTGACCGATGCACAATGGGGGCTTATCGAGCCCCTTTTTCTATGCCGCCGCATAAGCGGACGCCCTACTCGTGAGCCGCGCCAAGTGCTTGATGGCATTCTCTGGATTCTTCATACCGGCGCACCTTGGCGAGACCTGCCAGAACGTTTCGGCCCATGGAGCTCGG
>NZ_NEVB01000243.1:0-33992 GCF_002259925.1 Aeromonas sp. A35_P
GCACGAGCCAAGGCGTTACGAGCCTCCCCCTTATTCAGTCCAGCATGTACCCGGCGGCGGAGCTCGACACTTTGCAGCCAATCCAGAATGAACAGCGTGCGCTCGATACGCCCCAACTCGCGCAAGGCGACCGCCAGGCCATTCTGGCGTGGGTAGCTGCCAAGCTTCCTCAGCATGAGTGAGGCCGTCACCGTTCCCTGTTTTATCGAGGTGGCCAGCCGCAAAATTTCGTCCCAATGTGCACGGATGAGCTTGATGTTGAGCGTCCCACCAATCATTGATTTCAATCCCTCGTAGGTGGCATCGCGCTTTGTATTTGAACAGGGTGGCTTTTCCAAGGCGGTGATCGCCCCGACCCCGATGGGTGCCGGCTACCATCTTCACCTTGTGAAGTTTGGCCGCAATGCTGAAACAGAAGTGCTGGAACGTCAGCGCGGAGGCTGGCGGGTGTTTAAGACCATCGATGCAGGGGTTAACACTGCACACACTATCGGTTTTCGCCGCATCGAGGTGGATCTTAGCAGTCGTTAAGGCTGCCGCGCTGCGCTTGCCGACTCCCGAACGAGGCGCGACAGACTGCGCTAGTCGCTTTCGTTTGGGAGTTCATCGTTTGGGACAGGCTCTGGCCTCTTTGAGGCGCGCTTTGATTTGCTTCATTGCGTTCTGGCGGTCTTGGTCGCTGATGGGGAATGTGTTGCCATCTATGCCTACTCGATGAGGGGCATTGGTGAGGGCTTTGAGGTACTCAAATCTGCGGCAATACCAGCCAATAGCCTTCCCAATCTGGGTATCTGTGTAAGGTTCGTCCTCTTGCTTCAGGCTGGCGATGACAGGGACGAGGATCCCGATTTTAAGTGGAGTGGGATGTTTGAGGTTGAATAGCTCGGGCCAGTGCGTTTGTAGGCAAGGGAAAGCCGCTGGAATTTTTCTCTTCTTCGGTGTCGCGGTGGACTGTTGTGGTGTTGGGGGTTCCTGGGTTATCTCAGACTGTGGTGGGGTCTTTTTAAGGCTCAGTACTGCACGGGGCTTGGTGTTGTGCATGGGCGTATACCTGCGGAAGTGATGTTTGCAGGCAAGTTATCGAAAGCCTCATCAGGATGCAAAAGCTGGTCGAAACCATACCCCGCAGGATCCGGCCCTCAAACCGCCTCAGAAGCGTTGCAAACTTTCAGGCAGTAAATGCCCTGTCTTGTGTGTCAAAACGCCCCAAAACGCGATACAGGCGGCCTGTTTGCCGCCAGCGCCCCGTTTTAGCCGCTAAAAATCGCTATTGAACATAAAAGGCGTTATGCGCACCTCAAAACACCCTTCGATTCGCCAGTTTTGAACCCTCGATAACTCACCCATTCGGGTGTAGTATTGCGTTAATAAAAACCAAAACAGTTAGGTTGCTTGATGCCAACGGTGTTGATCATTGGGGGCTGGCGAGTGGTGATTTATCCCAACGACCATCGTCCGGCGCATGTGCACGTGATTGGGGGCGGCTGCGAGGCGGTGTTTAATCTCTCAGGGGATCAATGCGGGCCTGAGCTGCGGGAAAACTACGGATTTGATAGTAAAGCGCTGAAGCGCATCTGGGCAGAGTTGCAAGGCAATCAAGCTCACCTGATAAGCCAATGGGAGGTGATCCATGGAACTAACCGATGAAATGATCGCACAGGCAAATAAA
This sequence comes from Aeromonas sp. A35_P, assembly GCF_002259925.1. Classification (NCBI taxonomy): domain Bacteria; kingdom Pseudomonadati; phylum Pseudomonadota; class Gammaproteobacteria; order Aeromonadales; family Aeromonadaceae; genus Aeromonas; species Aeromonas sp. A35_P. The sequence goes on from NZ_NEVB01000243.1 coordinate 1,670, forward strand.
CGCGGTTCTGAAGCGCGTAAGCGCAGCCCTGTTGCTACGAGCGTGCGTTATGACCGGAGGATTGGACGGGTCGTTATCGCTTTGTCTTCTGGTTTGGAGCTGGCCTTTGCTCCTCATCTGGCGCAGGGATTGGAAGCCGCGAAGCCTAGCGACTTACAGGAGATCGAGATCTCGCCGTCAGGGTTGGGAGTGCACTTTCCTAAGCTGGATGCAGATATCTACTTGCCAGCTTTGCTGGAAGGGCTGTTGGGATCGGCTAACTGGGCTGCATCCAAGATGGGGGCGAAGGGCGGCAAGGCAAAAACCCCCGCTAAAGTCGCAGCGGCGCGGGCAAACGGTGCAAAGGGTGGGCGCCCAAGAAAAAACGTGCCAGCGGCGGCCTGACTGCGGTAACGTACTGACCAGAAAAAACAAAACCCCGTTGCTGTGCATCAATCTTGGCGGACAGATCACAGGCGAACGGGGCCGACTTAACTCCCCATATCCGCCGTAGCCGGAAGGAGGTCGGCGGGCTGGGGCGTAACGTGACGGTGTTCGATAACGTGCGTGAATGGGCCTACACGGCGATTAGAGCGCACTGGCGGCCCAATGGGTACGACGCATGGCTCTGTGCTGTGCAGGCGGCCTGTGAATGTACTAACGCGTTTGGACGGGAGCAGGGCGGCCCGCTGCCCGTGTCGGAGATCAAGGCCACGGCCAAGAGCATAGCCCGTTGGGTATGGAACCGATTCACCCCGGCAGGGTTTAGCCAGGTGCAAGCGCATCGAGGGGCTAAGGGGGGGCGTATTGGTGGCCCTATCGGTGGCAAGGTGTCCAAGGGCGGCGGCAGGCCAAGTAACAGTGGTAAGGCTCGCCATGACTTACTACCCGAGGTGATCAAACTCAAGGCTCAGGGCTACAGCAACCGCGATATTGCCGAGGAGTTAGGGATCGGTTCGGCAAGTGTTAGCCGCTACCTCTCCAACATCTCGCGAGAGTGATCCAAACAAAAGCCTTATCAGATAACAGCGCCCCGCAAGGGGCGTTTCCCTTTCTAGAAATCATCGAGAGAGAGTGCTCGTTGCGAGGTGGGCAACTGCCCGAACCGTAGGCCGTCCATCAGGCCGTGGGTTTGGCCTGTGGGCGGGGGCGTTGTCCACGGAGCGGTTGGCCCTTGAGGCTTACCGCATCAGGTAGGCGCCCAGTACAGCGGCAGATAGCGCGAGTACCCACCCCACGATCCCGGCAATGCCAAGGGACCACATCCGGTCACTGTCGAGGTAACTCCGGATCTTTTCGCTGGTTGCTTGCGCCTCTTGCAAGGTTGCGCAGAGTTCGGCGGCGGTTCTTCCGGCTTGCTCCGATAATGCGGCCACCTCGATGCGCAGATCCTGCACCTCCGTAGCGACCTCTGCCCCCTCTGATTTCAAAGCGGCAATTTGAACCGTCAAAACATCGTTTTGATTGGCTGCCAGTGTCTGCCGGATGTAATCGGGGATGCTCAAGTTTGCCGCCAGTGCTGCCCGCTCGATCTCCCCCTTCTGCTGTTCGGATACCCGAATGCTCACAACGCTCATTTCGCCCCCTGTTTACGCGTGTTTACAACGAGTAAACATCAATAACGGCAAGGCTTAGAAGCAATTTTTGCATGTTTTTGATGTAAACAGCTTCATGCAGTGACAGGCACGAGACCGATTGTTTACACGTACCGTGTCCCCATCGGCGCGCCTGTCTCCTGTCGTCGTGCCAAAGGGGATCCCCCTTTGAAACCCGAGTGCGGTTCTACGAACCTGAAAGCCCCCATCAAAACCTTAAATTGACGGCCTGCCATTTGGGTGTCATAAGGTAAATATGATTCATCAAATTGATATTTTGATATGGAAGAGATCAAGGCAAAGTGGGTATTTGAACAGGGTGGCTTTTCCAAGGCGGTGATCGCCCCGACCCCAATGGGCGCTGGCTACCATCTTCACCTGGTGAAGTTTGGCCGGAATGCCGAAACGGAAGTGTTGGAGCGCCAGCGCGGCGGCTGGCGGGTATTTAAGACCACGGATGCAGCAGCGAACACTGCGCACAATATCGGCTTTCGTCGGATAGAGATCGATCTGAGCAGTCGTTAAGGGTATTCATCCCGCGGGCCGCTTTTCCCTTGCGAGTCGGCACCCGTTCTCGGCACATACCCTCGGCACACGGTATGTGCCGAGCTCACGTGCCGAGAGGTTGTGCCGAGCGGCCTTCTCGGTACAGTCCCTCGGTGCATCCTCTCGGTACATGGTATGCACCGAGGCCACGTACCGAGCGCATGTACCGAGAACCCCCGTAAACCCAAGGGTTCCCCCTTTGGCTGGACGCCTTTGGTGGAGCCCTCTGGTAGCGTTTCGGCTGGACGCCTACACGCCACCAGAAAAGATGGCCACACCGTCGCGCGCTACGCACGACCACCCCCTCCGAGACGCCTGTTTTGCCCTTGATTTTTGCTTCGCTGCAACTCGGCGGAAACTTGGCTTCGGAGAAGGTGGTCGTGTGTTCCACTCGACGGTGTGGCGGGCTCTGCCCCCACCTGAAAAAGTCGTTCGCTGGGGCTCTCTTGCGGCGCTGGGGCTTGCATTTTTCCGGCGGCTCCCCCGAGGGCATTCGTGCTGGACGCACTTCACCAGGACAAACAAAAAGCGCCCCAGGGGGCGCCTCAAGATTTAGCCAGGCATTCCCTCTAGTGGATCGGGGGAATGCTCAGGAGCAGGCGGGCAAGCACCACACAACGCAGTTCGTGCGTGGTGTTCAGCCCAAGCCGCTCCTTGCAGGTCTGGATCTTCCTGTTGTTGCTGCCTTGCCTGCTGTTTTGCATCCCGAGGGTATGCAGCAACAGCAGATCGGCGTATTCGGCGGGCAGCTCGGGGAAGAGCTGGACAAAGCGGTCTCGTTGGATAGGATCGAGCACAGCCATAGCGGCCTCCATTCTAGGTCGTTGTGGTTAGCTGCTTGGGGGAGTTCGCACCTCCCTCATGCAGCGCCTTCAAAACATTATATCTACACTTCAAAAACGAAAATTGATTAAGCCGCCCGATGCGGGCGATGAGTAATATCGCCCTGTCCAGCCAGCAGCCCCGCAATAGAAATATCTTCGTCCAGCTCGTCCCAGTGGATACCTCCTTGGCTCAGTTCGTACTGGGTAAGCTGCTCTGGTTGTGCCCTCAGCAGGCGTGGAAACCATACCAGCGGCACGCCGATGATCCGGCCATCCAGTAGCTCAACCCACATGCTGTTTTCATCGAACCGCACCAATTTAGGCGAAATATTCATGCCATTTCTCCGCAAAAAACGCCCTGTGTTCTGCTGCGATGGCAATCACCTCTCGCAACTCCCGCGCCCCGAAACCGTCATTTCGAGACAAGACCGCCTCCGGTTCTAGCCAGATTTTGGCCTCATTCCCCGCCTTTGAAACGTGCACGTGGGCAGGCTCCAGCGGGTCGCCTTCGTTCGAGTAGAAGAAGAACCGATAGCCGTTAATGCGAAGGATTACTGGCACGTGACACCTCATCAAAAACTTCGACCATCTCGGTCTCGATCCTGCGACCTCCAGTTTCTGAATATGTAATTTTCAAAGTGAAGTCCTGTCTCATTTCGCAAACTCTTTTCCAATCCCCCCGAGCGAATAAAAAGGGGTTTACTTGAAACTCACCTCTTCCCGAGTTGCTGATGATATTGGATTTCACCAAGCGATTTATGTAGTTGCGCAGAGACTGATCCTGAATGCCCAAAGTGTCAGCCATTTGGCGTCTATATCGAGTTGATAGGGTTATGTACCCCTCATAGTCCAACTTGAGAAGCATCAAATCTAGAACCGCTCTAGGGCCACTTGGAATGTCCAGAATTTGGCTTAAGTCATCCAAATACATCTTGATGTATGGCGGTTCCGACATAAATCCGGAGCTCGGAACAATGCTTTCACGAGTGACCTCTCCAGTTTCATGGTCTACCTGTGTCAGCCTTTCGATCCTCACAACTTTCGACATATTTCACCCCTGCGATGTACTCCGCTGAAAGAGTACATTAATTTTATCCAAACATGCAATGATTGTACTCCCCACAGGGTACATATGTACTCTCCACAGAGTACATATGTACTCTCTACAGAGTACAACATTCCCCTCTAGGCCACGCCCTGCTTGGTCTCCAGTATCTATTATTTTATGTACCCCCTATGCCCCCCCTTTTTGTACCCTGCCAAAACTGCCGCGCTATCGCTTGCCTGCTGGCTTGTTCGTCGGGTCGAAAAAATGACCCTCCTCAAAGCCCAGCCTCTACAAGCTCCCTTCTGAGCCCCTCAATCGCTCTCTATTGCGTTTAAAGACGGTTTTGCAGGGAAGGGGGGGGGGCGACATGCCGGAGTGGCTTAAAACGCGATACAGGCGTTTTTGTGGTGATCGGATTCACAGCGAGGTTAAGTCGACCTCGATGCGCCGGAACCCGATGGTTTTGGCAGTGGAAACCGCAGCATCGATCGTCTTGAACACTCGCCAGCCTCCCCTCTGACGCTCCAACACACTGGTTTCCGCCCCCTTCCCGAACTGGACAAGGTGGAGGTGGTAGGGGTCGCCTCAGAAAACGGAAAATAAAGCACGCTAAGCGTGTGCAGAGGCAGGGATCCAGCGGTATAGCGTAGGAACGGACACGCCCATATCGGGTACATTCTGGCCGCCCCTGTAGCGCGTACCAGCGCAGCACGGCAAAAGCCGTTGCGTTACCTGGCTGCCATAGAGCACGTTCTAGCGAAGCGGCTAGGGGCTGATTTAGGGTACGCAGGACTGATCACCAAAAACCCCACACACGCCGATTGGCTGACCGTCTGGCATCAGATCGAGCCCTACAGCCTCGACTATCTCGCGGAGTTCTGCCCGGATGCGGATCTGGCGGCCTACAGCCGCCGCAGCCGCAAAGAGGCAACCGGGCTAGGCCGTAACGTCACCGTATTCGATAACGTGCGTGAATGGGCCTACACGGCGATTAGAGCGCACTGGCGGCCCAATGGGTACGACGCATGGCTCTGTGCTGTGCAGGCGGCCTGTGAATGTACTAACGCGTTTGGACGGGAGCAGGGCGGCCCGCTGCCCGTGTCGGAGATCAAGGCCACGGCCAAGAGCATAGCCCGTTGGGTATGGAACCGATTCACCCCCGCAGGGTTTAGCCAGGTGCAGGCGCATCGAGGGGCTAAGGGCGGTAAGGTATCTAAGGGCGGTGGCAGGCCAAGCAACAGCGGGAAAGCTCGCCATGACTTGCTCCCCGAGGTGTTCAAGCTCAAGGCTATGGGGTATAGCAACCGCGATATTGCCGAGGATCTGCAAATCTCGGCCAGTACGGTGAGCCTGTATCTCAAACGTGATCGTGAGTGATCGAAACAAGCCTTATCAGATAACAGCGCCCGAAAGGGCGTTTCTTGAGCCCTTAAAGCATTCAAGAGAGAGTATCTTGGCGAGGGGGGTAACTGCGATCCCGTAGGGCTGTCCATCAGGCCATGTATTCGGCCTGTGGGCAGTCGCTGTTATCCCCGGAGCTGTTTGGTTTTGGTGCAGTTCCATCAAAACCAAACATTGATGCCTCAAAACAAGGAACTGACCTAACCCTGAGAACTACGCTCCGATACACGAATAGCTTTGAGCAATTCTCCAGCCTGCAACGGTGTTAACTCCACAACAGCAGCACCCGCCCGGACGGCTTTCATCTGGGCATCCTTTAACCCCTGAACAATCCCCCTTGGCAATCTAACCGTCAGATACTCCGCCTGTACCCGTGTACGATAAGCGGCTTGTCGTTCTGCCCCACTTTTAGCAGATCCAGTCTTTGGCCTACAGACCGTTCTGCCGCGCTGCGCTTGGCGGCCCCCGAGCCAGTGGCGACAGACTGCGCTAGTCGCCGCTGGCTCGGGAGCTCTGAGATCGTCTTGTTATGGGATAATCAATGAAATACAATGTATAACGCTGGCCAATTTTGGAGATAACAATATGCGTACAGCTGCTACGTCCCTTCGGTTGGAGCCGTCACTGAAACATCGGGCAGAGGTACTTGCCGAGGCGGAGAACCGCTCGTTTTCTGCGGTCGTTCGTGATGCCTTGCAGATGTATTTGAGTCAGCGTGAGGCTGAGCAGGCCGAGATCAGGGAAGCGATAGCCTCATGGGAGAGTTACCAGCAAACAGGTCTGCATGTTACTGGTGGGGAGGCGTCAGTATGGTTGCGAACTTGGGGGACTGACCACGAGAGTGAGCCGCCTGCATGCCATCGTTGATTCTCACTGAAAGCGCCCAGGCCGATTTGGTTCGACTGCGGCAGTTCCTGCGCCAACAAAACCCCCAAGCCGCGTCCCGCTTTGGTCATACGCTGGCGGAAACATTCGATCTGTTGGAGCGTAACCCCCACCTTGGGCGGCCTGTTGAAAGCGTGGTTGGGCTTCATCGACTAGTGATTTCGTTTGGTTCGGCGGGTTATGTCTTGCATTACCGATACCGGATCGGGGGCGATAGTTTGCTGGTGCTTAGGATTCGGCATAGCCGTGAGGCTGGCGACTGACGTGTTGATGCGTTAACGTACTGTCCAGAAAAGACAAACCCCGAATCTCTGTCTCAACTTGGCGGAAGAATACAGATAGTTCGGGGCTGTGACGAATCACGAGGTAAAGAATACCACATGGATCAAATCAAACAAGCCAGCACCGCCAATAAGCGCGGTGTCCGATGGTAAAACCAGCGCTTCAAGCCGCTGCTTTCGTCGAACGTCTCCCCCGCCGCCCCTACTGCACCGATGATCCGGCGCAGGGGCTGCTGATCCGCCCGCAAGCGACCGCGCTTGCCTATCGTCATATCCAGCACAACCCGCCGCCGCATGTAGCCTGTCTGGTGTTCGACGTGGACAGCTCAGATGGCTATGAGGCATGGAAGGATGCGGGATTACCTGCCCCGAACTGGATCACGTTCAACCCCAAGAACAGCCATGCTCACTATGGGTACTATCTTGAGGCTGTTGTGGCCCGTACCTGTGCGGCCAAGCAAAAGCCGTTGCGCTATCTGGCAGCCATAGAACACGTTCTGGCGAATCGCATGGGGGCGGACATAGGGTATGCTGGACTCATCACCAAAAACCCCGTACACGGCGATTGGTGGACGATATGGCACCACACCGAGACGTTCAGCCTCGACTATCTGGCGGAGTTCTGCCCAGATGCGGAGCTAGCGGCCTATAGTCGCCGTAGCCGGAAAGAGGTCGGCGGGCTGGGGCGTAACGTCACGGTGTTCGATAACGTGCGTGAATGGGCCTACGGCGCCGTTAGGGAGTATTGGCGTCCTAACGGGTATGAGGATTGGGCCGATGCGGTAAGGGTTGCCTGTGAGGGCTCCAATGTGTTTGGACGCGAGCAGGGTGGACCGTTGCCAGTGTCGGAAATCAAGGCAACGGCCAAGAGTATTGCCCGTTGGGTGTGGAACCGATTCACCCCCGCAGGGTTTAGCCAGGTGCAGGCGCATCGAGGCGCTAAGGGCGGCAAGGTCTCTAAGGGGGGAGGTAGGCCGAGTAAAGCAGCTTCGCTCCTGCCAGTGGTGCTACAACTCAAGGCGCGTGGTTACAGCAATCGAGATATTGCCGAGGATCTGCAAATTTCGGCGGGCAGTGTGTCCAACTACCTCCGCCGTGATCGTGAGTGATCAAAAACAAGCCTTATCAGATAACAGCGCCCGAAAGGGCGTCTCTTGAGCCCTTAAAGCATTCAAGAGAGAGTATCTTGGCGAGGGGGGTAACTGCGATCCCGTAGGGGTCGCCTCAGAAAACGGAAAATAAAGCACGCTAAGCAGGTTGTAGTGGTCGTAGCGGCCTAAACTTACCTGCACCGATCTTGGCGCTGCTGCGCCACAGATAATCCCCTGTCAGGTTGATGTGCTCCCAGCCCAGCGGCGACAAGTACTGCAATAACTCACCATCGACGGCATGCCCCTTGGCACGTAACCCATGTGCCACCCTTTCCAGATAGACGGTGTTCCATAGCACGATGGCCGCAGTCACCAGGTTCAGACCACTTGCCCGGTAACGCTGTTGCTCAAAACTGCGGTCGCGGATCTCCCCCAGTCGATTGAAAAACACTGCACGAGCCAAGGCGTTACGAGCCTCCCCCTTATTCAGTCCAGCATGTACCCGGCGGCGGAGCTCGACACTTTGCAGCCAATCCAGAATGAACAGCGTGCGCTCGATACGCCCCAACTCGCGCAAGGCGACCGCCAGGCCATTCTGGCGTGGGTAGCTGCCAAGCTTCCTCAGCATGAGTGAGGCCGTCACCGTTCCCTGTTTTATCGAGGTGGCCAGCCGCAAAATTTCGTCCCAATGTGCACGGATGAGCTTGATGTTGAGCGTCCCACCAATCATTGATTTCAATCCCTCGTAGGTGGCATCGCGCTTTGGAATGTAGAGCTTGGTCTCACCCAAGTCGCGGATACGCGGTGCGAAGCGAAACCCCAACAGGTGCATCAACGCGAAAACGTGATCGGTGAAGCCAGCCGTGTCGGTGTAGTGCTCTTCGATCCGTAGGTCAGATTCATGGTAGAGCAGGCCGTCGAGCACGTAGGTTGAATCGCGTACACCAACATTGACCACCTTGGTATGAAATGGCGCATACTGGTCGGATATGTGGGTGTAGAAGGTACGTCCAGGACTGCTGCCATATTTCGGGTTAATGTGACCCGTGCTCTCTGCCTTGTTGCCGGTGCGAAAATTCTGGCCGTCAGACGAGGACGTGGAACCATCGCCCCACTGCTCGGCGAACGGATGCCGGTACTGTGCATTGACAAGCTCGGACAAGGCCGCGCCATAGGTTTCGTCACGGATATGCCAAGCTTGAAGCCAAGCAAGCTTGGCATAGGTTGTGCCCGGACATGATTCCGCCATCTTGGCCAGACCCAGATTGATTGCGTCGGCCAGGATCGTCGTCAGTAGCAGGTTCTTGTCCTTAGCCAGATCACCCGATTTCAGGTGTGCGAAGTGCCTGGTAAAGCCTGTCCATTCGTCTACTTCCAGAAGCAATTCAGTGATCTTGACGTGCGGCAGGCTCCTGGCGGCTTGATCGATAAGGAGCTGCGCGGTATCGGGTACCACCGCATCCAGTGGCGTTATCTTTAGGCCCGAGGCCGTGATGATCGCATCCGGTAGTTCATTGGCCTGTGCCATGCGATTGACTGTGGCGAGTTGCGTTTCCAATTGCGTCAGTCGTTCATCCAAATATTGCTCACAATCGGTGGCCACGGCCAGCGGCAATTCATTGGCCTGCTTGAGACTGGCGAATTTCACGGGTGGCACAAGGTAGTCCTCGAAGTCCTTGAACTGGCGCGATCCCTGCACCCAGATGTCACCGGAACGTAATGCGTTTTTCATCTCAGACAGTGCGCATAGCTCGTAGTAACGCCGGTCGATGCCGGTGTCAGTGAGCACCAGTTTCTGCCAGCGCGGCTTGATGAAATCTGTCGGCGCGTCAGCGGGTACCTTTCGGGCGTTGTCGTTGTTCATGCTGCGCAGCACTTCGATTGCCTCCAATACCCCCTTGGCAGCTGGTGCAGCCCGCAACTTGAGCGCGGTGAGGAAGGTAGGGGCGTAACGGCGTAGTGTGGCGTAGCTCTCGCCGAGACGGTGCAGAAAATCGAATTCCTCGGGCTGCGCCAGCGCCTGTGCCTCTGTCACGCTTTTGGTGAAGGCCTCCCAGGATATGACAGTCTCGATGGCGGCAAACGGATCATCACCCGCTTGCTTGGCATCGATCAACACTTGGCCGATGTGGCCTAACAGGCGTACCTTGGCATTGATTGCTTTCCCGGATGCCTGGAACTGTTTCTGATGTCGTTTTTTGGCATCATTGAACAGCTTGCCCAAGATGCGGTCATGCAGATCAATAATTTCATCTGTGACTGTGGCCATCCCCTCGATGGCTAGCGCGACCAAAGTCGCATAGCGGCGTTGTGGCTCGAACTTGGCCAAGTCGGCGGGGGTCATCTGCCCACCCTCGCGGGCGATCTTGAGCAATCGATTTTGGTGGATCAGGCGATCGACACCAATAGGCAGATCCAGCGCCTGCCATACCTTGAGTCGTTCGATATGTTCAAGCATGTGCCGCGAATTGGGTTTGACCGGAGACAGGCGAAGCCAAGCCAGCGTGGTCGTCTTGTTGTTGTCCCGAAGCTTGAGCAGATCGTCGAGGCGGTGGCGGTGCGAGTTTGACAGCGGTTCGGCCAAGGTGTCGTAGATACGCCGGTTGGCACGGGTGAGTGCTTCGGCACACGCCCTCTCGACAGCATTGATGGCTGGCAGAATGATCGATCGCTGCCGCAGATACTCGATCAAAGCATTGGCCATCACAATGCCCTTGTCGGTTTGCATGGCCAGCTCGGTCATCGTGTGGACGGCCTGCCGATAATGGTTCATGGTGAATAGCTGAAAGCCGAACATCGTTTGCAATTCGACCAGGTGCTCGCGCCGGGTCTGCTCCCGCAGCCCGTACTCGTCCCAACTTTCGATGCTGACCTTGAGCTGGTCGGCAACCAGCTTCAACAAGGGCGGAAATGGCAGCTCATCAATGCCAAGGACTATGCCGGGAAAGCGCAGGTAGCAGAGTTGCACAGCGAAACCCAAGCGGTTGGCTGAGCCACGCCGCTGCCGGATGATGGAGAGGTCGGTTTCGCTGAACGTGTAGTGACGGATCAACTCATCCTTAGTATCCGGCAACGCCAGCAGGCTTTCACGCTCGGCGGCGGAGAGGATCGAACGGCGGGGCATGCGGTTTCCTTCTTCTTGAAAACGTAGGTTTGTAAGAGCAACGGCAAGAGGTCTCGGGCACAACAGCAGATCAAGGGGTTATGATTCTCGAAAATCATTCTTGAAACATTATTCTCAGTTGCCTATCATTTCAACGAGTTTTGATAAGGAGATACCCATTATGAGGCCATCCGTTGCGCTCGATCTCAAACGAAGCATTATTCGTGAGACGACAAACCGTTTCCGTGTTGCCAATCCACGAGTCTTTGGTTCAGTGCTGTATGGCACCGACCGAGATGGCAGTGACCTTGACCTGCTGGTCGATGCGCTACCTGGTGCAACGCTATTAGATTTGGGGGATTTGGAAGACGAGCTGAAATCGTTGCTCGGTGTTGACGTTGATTTGCTGACCCCTGGCGATCTTCCACCGAAGTTCCGGGCTAAAGTGCTTGCGGAGGCCAAGCCGGTATGAACGAGAACCGATTGCCCGATTATCTCGATCACATACAACAAGCAGCAATCGATGCACGCAGTTTCGTGGAGGGGTTGGCCAAAGAAGACTTCTTAGCTGATAAGCGTACTCAGCAGGCTGTCATCATGAGCCTTATCATCATCGGTGAGGCGGCCACAAAGATAATGGACGGCTATACCGCGTTTACCGAAGCGCACAAGGAAATACCGTGGCGCAGCATGCGGAATATGCGGAACCGCATGGCTCATGGCTATTTTGACATTAACCTCGATATTGTCTGGGACACGGTTCAGGAATGGCTGCCAGAACTACTCAAACAGTTGCCCGTAGTGCTCCAACATTCAGATCAAGCGAGAGATGAATCATGTTGATCGGCTACGCGCGTGTCTCGACACAAGATCAGAACCTGGAGCTTCAGCTAGAAGCACTGACTAAAGCTGGATGCCAAAAGGTTTTCGAAGACACGATCAGTGGTACTCGTGCTGATCGGCCCGGTTTGGGCAAGGCACTCGACATGCTGCGTGAGGGGGACACTCTGGTTGTTTGGAAGCTGGATAGATTGGGCCGGTCAGTGAAACAACTGGTTGCGCTGGTTAGCGATCTGCACAAACAGGGTACCCAGTTCAGGAGCCTCACCGATTCTATCGATACTGGCACGCCATCAGGCCGATTCTTTTTCCATGTCATGGCAAGCCTCGCAGAGATGGAACGAGACCTGACAGTAGAACGAACCCGAGCAGGGTTAGAAGTTGCCAAGCAACTCGGCCGCAAAGGTGGCCGCAAGCCGAAAATGACCGACAGCAAGATCGAGTCAGCCAAGAAGCTATTGGCCAGCGGAGTGCCCCCCAAGGATGTGGCCAAGAACCTTGGCGTGTCCGTTCCTACGCTATACCGCTGGATCCCTGCCTCTGCACACGCTTAGCGTGCTTTATTTTCCGTTTTCTGAGGCGACCCCTTATTGAATTGGTTATCGCCGCGCGGGACAAGGCAGGCGCTGATCGACATATTCGAGGATCTCCTGCTCCAGTACGCTGCGCACCGGCAACAGCATCAGGCCGAGGCGCACTTCCAGCGACAGGGTATCCTCGGTGAGGCAGAGGGAGCCATTGACCCCGGCGCCGCGAAACAGCAAGCGGGTCTCCTCCTCGTCTTCCCACTCGCAGTCGAGTTCGTACTCTTCGCTCATGTCCTGGGCGATGGCTTCGGCGGCGAGCCGGGCTCCGGCGAGGCCGAGCGGGTGTTGACGGCTGACCTGGATGGTCGACAGGTTGCTGCCGGCAAGGGGATCGTATAGAAACATGCTAACTCTCTGAGCGGTGACGACATTTACTGATATTAAACACATGAATCAAACAAGTGAAAGTGATTTGCAACATATTTGGGACTCACTTAACAAAGGCTGTCGAGTAAAAGCTCCATCGATTCCGCCTGGGTTGCCGCCGCGTTACACTGGACTGGCGGCTCGTGACGAGTGACTCCCGCCCCTCGCCGGTCGCCCGTTTTATCCGTCACAGGCCATGGGATACACCAGAGAACACAGGTCAAGAGAGCAGCAGATGACCCAAGAGAAACAACCATCCGATGACCACCACCTGGATGAAGAGAGCACCCTGGGGAGACTCTACCGTCAGCTCAACCAGGTGGCCGCCTTGCGCGAGCAGATGCGTACCCACCCGCAGGATCAGCAAGACAGGGACGCATTGCGCCAATGGCAGGCCGACCGGCTGGGGCGCACACACCGCGATCTGCTGGAGAGCAAGCGCTACGGTCCGGCCGCGCAGTTTTTCCTGACCGACCTCTACGGGCCGGGGGATTGTGCCCGCCGCGATGCAGACGTGATGCGAGTGATGCCGACCGCCGAGCGGCTGTTGCCGGAGTCCGGTCTCAAGGTGCTGGCGCAGGCCATTGAACTCGATGCCCTCTCCGAGGAGCTCGACTACCTGATGGTGGTGGCGCTGCGTCGCAGTGGCAGCATGGCGCGACTGAACGCCAAGGCCTATGCCCTCGCCTATCAGGAGGTGGGTGAAGAAGCGCGCCGCCGTCATCAGTTGCAACTGGTCAACGAGCTGGGAATGACCCTGGACCGGCTGGCCAGGAAACCGCTGCTCGGGGCGACCTTGAAGCTGATATCGGGGCCGGCCCATCTGGCGGGGTTGGGCGAGCTCTTCTCTTTCGTCGAGCGGGGTTACCGGGTCTGTCACCACATGGGGCGGGCCAGCGAGTTTCTCGAGACCATCGCCAGCCGCGAGACGGCGATCATGCAGGCGCTGCTGACGGGCGATGACACAGTGCTGGATTGACCTTGGGAGTCATGCAGTCAAACATGACAAAGCGGGCCGAGTGGCCCGCTTTTTGTTTATCAGAGTGTGCCGATAGGCAAGCGGTCAGATCACCAGCAGATCCATGAAGGCATGTACCGGGGTAGCCGCCAGCTGCTTGCCATCCTGGCAGAGGGCCAGGATCGCCTCGGCCCGTCTGGCCGGGAAACGGGTGGCCAGGTTGTGGCGGAACTTCTCTACCAGCAGCGGGATCCCCTCCTCGCGGCGGCGACGATGACCGACCGGGTACTCCACCTCCACCTTGGCGGTGTGGGTCCCATCCTTGAAGAAGACCTGGATGGCGTTGGCAATGGAGCGCTTGTCCGCTTCCAGATACTCGCGGCTGTAGCGCTTGTCCTCCTGCACCACCATCTTGGCGCGCAGCCCATCGATGCGGGGATCGGCGGCCACGGCGTCCTCGTAATCCTCGGCGATGAGACGCCCGAAGATGAGCGGCACCGCCACCATGTACTGCAGGCAGTGATCCCGGTCGGCCGGGTTGTTGAGGGCGCCCACCTTGCTGATGATGCGAATGGCCGACTCATGGGTGGTGAGCTCGATGCGGTCAATTTCGTCGAGGCGTCCCTTCACCTGCTCGTGCAGCTTCATGGCGCACTCCACCGCGGTCTGGGCATGGAACTCGGCAGGATAGGAGATCTTGAACAGCACGTTCTCCATCACGTAGCTGCCGTACCCCTGATGCAGGGCGAACTGATTGCCCTTGAACAGCACGTCGTAGAAGCCCCACTTGGGAGCCGTCAGAGCGCCGGGATAGCCCATCTCGCCGCTCATGGTGATAAGGGCGAGGCGCACTGCGCGGGAGGTGGCATCCCCCGCCGCCCAGCTCTTGCGAGAACCGGCATTGGGGGCATGACGGTAGGTACGCAGGCTCTGGCCATCGACCCAGGCCTGGGAGACCGCATCGATCACCTGATCGCGGCTGCCACCCAGCATGTGGGTTACCACGGCGGTACTGGCAACCTTCACCAACACCACGTGATCGAGACCGACCCGGTTGAAGGAGTTCTCCAGTGCCAGCACCCCTTGGATCTCATGGGCCTTCACCATGGCCGTCAGCACATCGCTCATGGTGAGCGGCGCCTTGCCTTCGGCCACGCGGGTGCGCGACAGCCAGTCGGCGGTGGCCAGGATCCCGCCCAGGTTGTCGGAGGGGTGACCCCACTCGGCGGCTAGCCAGGTGTCGTTGTAATCGAGCCAGCGGATGATGGCACCGATATCCCAGGCTGCCTTGACCGGGTCGAGGCAGAGCTGGGTACCGGGCACCCGGGCACCGTGGGGTACCAGGGTACCGGGTACGATGGGACCAAGGTGCTTGGTGCACTCGGGAAAACGCAGGGCCAAGAGGCCGCAGCCCAGGGTATCCATCAGGCAGTAACGGGCGGTATCGAGGGCGGCCTGGCTGGTAATGGGGTGATTGCAGATGTAATCGGCAATATCGACCAGCACCTGATCGGGGTCTGGTCTGTGGTTGACGTCGACGTTGGCGGACATCGTGACTTCCTTATCGTTGTAGTGAATGAAACAGGGTGATGAAACGGCGCCCTGCCCGCCCGCCTGCGCACATCGAACCCGCTGTTGCCGGTGTCGGGTGACGCAATGGGGTGACAGGGCCGCCCATGGTTATCGTTGCTGCAGCGAGACGAAATGCCGGGGCGCCGGGCCGACGTAATCGGCGCTCGGGCGGATGATCCGGTTGTGTTCGCGCTGCTCCATCACGTGGGCGCACCAGCCGGTGACCCGCGAGCAGACGAAGATGGGGGTGAACAGCTTGGTCGGGATCCCCATGTAGTGATAGGCGCTGGCATGGAAGAAGTCGGCGTTCGGGAAGAGCTCTTTCTCCTCCCACATCACCTTCTCCGCCTCGCAGGAGACGCGATAGAGCCGGTCATCGCCCACCGCCTCGGCCAGCTTGGCCGACCACTCCTTGATGATGACGTTGCGCGGATCCGAGGTGCGATAGACGGCGTGGCCAAAGCCCATGATCTTCTCCTTGGCTGCCAGCTTGGCCTGCAGCTCGCGCCGCGCCTGGGCCTCATCCTGCCAGGGCTCGATCATCGCCATGGCGGCCTCGTTGGCGCCGCCATGCAGCGGGCCGCGCAGGGTGCCGATGGCCGCGGTGACGCAGGAGAACATGTCAGAGAGCGTCGAGGCGCAGACCCGCGCCGCAAAGGTGGAGGCGTTGAACTCATGCTCGGCGTAGAGAATGAGGGAGACGTGCATCACCCGGCGCTCCAGCTCGCTCGGTGCCTTCTGGTGCAGCAGTGCCAGGAAGTGGTCGCCGATGCACTCTTCGTTGGTGTCGAGGGCTATGCGCACCCCGTCGTGGCTGAACTTGTACCAGTAAAGGAGAATGCCCGGGAAGGCGGCCAGCAGCCGATCCGCAACCTCATGCTCGTGCTCGAAGCCGTCCTCCGGCTCCAGATCACCGAGCATGGAGCAGCCGGTGCGCAGCACATCCATGGGATGGGCGTCGGCAGGAATGCGCTCGAGCACTTCCAGCAAGGCGGCTGGCAGGGGGCGCAGGCTGCGCAGCGTCCGCTTGTAATCCTTGAGCTGCTGCTCGTCCGGCAGCTCGCCCTTGAGCAGCAGGTAGGCGACCTCTTCGAACTGGGCGCCATCGGCCAGCTCCTGGATGTCATAGCCGCGATAGGTGAGCCCGGTGCCGCTCTTGCCCACGGTGCAGATGCTGGTCTCCCCCGCGCTCTGGCCACGCAGGCCGGCGCCACCCAACGGTTTTTGCTGTCCCATTGCCTTTCCTCCTAGTCCCTGGATGTAAACAGACGGTCCAGCGTCTGCTCGTAGTGGTGATAACCGAGGAAGTCATAGAGCGACTCCCGGGTCTGCATGGTGTCGACGACGGCCCGTTGATGGCCATCCTGGCGAATGTGCTGATAGACGTTGAGGGCCGCCTGGTTGGCTGCCCGGCTGGCGCTCAAGGGATAGAGCACCATGTCAACGCCGTGGGCGGAGAGCGCCTCCTTGTCGAACAGCTCGGTTTTGCCGAACTCGGTCATGTTGGCGAGAATGGGCACCCCGGCCGCCTGCTTGAACAGGTCATACTGGCCGAGCTCGGTCACCGCCTCGGCGAAGATCATGTCTGCGCCGGCGGCCACATAGGCGGCGGCGCGCTCCAGCGCCGGGCCAATCCCCTCCACCGCCAGCGCGTCGGTGCGGGCCATGATGACGAACTCGTCGTTCTCCCTGGCATCCACCGCCGCCTTGATGCGATCACACATCTCCTCCTGCGAGACCACCGCCTTGTTGGGCCGGTGTCCACAGCGCTTCTGGGCCACCTGATCTTCCATGTGCACGGCGGCCACCCCGGCCCGCTCGAAGGCGCGCACGGTGCGGGCGATGTTGAAGGCCCCGCCCCAGCCGGTGTCGATGTCGACCAAAAGCGGCACACGGGTCGCCGCCGTGATGCGTTCGGCGTCGGTCAAGACGTCGTTCAGGCTGGTCATGCCAAGATCCGGCAGGCCATAGGAGGCGTTGGCCACGCCGGCGCCCGAGAGGTAAATGGCCTGAAAGCCGCTGCGCTCCGCCATCAGCGCCATGTAGGCATTGATGGTGCCGACGATCTGCAGGGGGCGTTCATTGGCGAGGGCGGTGCGAAAGCGCAGACCTGCCGAGGGGGTAAGGCTGGACATCATGACTCCTTTCACTTGTCTGGTCTGACTATCTAATATCACGTTTACGTTAACGTCAATCATACTTTCGTGGCAGACCCCTGCCAGGCAAGACAGGACGTGGCTTTTAGGGTAAATTTCACCAATTCCTTCAACAGGTTGAATCGTAATGTCGGATCCCAATCCCGTGATCGTCTGCCCGGCTTGCGACTTGCTGATCGAACGCAAGTTATTGCCGCTTGGGCGCCACGCTCACTGCCCCCGCTGTTATCAGCATCTGTACGGGCGCTACGCATTTCGCCCCTCCCAGCTGATGGCGCTGACCATCACCGGTTTCCTGTTGCTCCCGTCCGCCTTCTTCGAGCCGCTGATCTACCTGCGCCTGGCCGGTGTCAATTCGGACGCCAACCTGCTCAAGGGGATCCTGGTGCTGCTGCTCGAGCACGAGATCTGGGTGGCGGGGTTGGTGTTCTGGTGCGCCGTGCTGGCGCCGGTGGGTTTGCTGCTCGGGATCTTTGCGCTGGCCTCGGGCCTCGCCAAACGCTGGCACATACTGGCGCCAACCCTGCAGGCGGTGGAGGTGTTTCGCCACTGGGCCATGCTGGAGGTCTACATCGTCAGCCTGCTGGTTGCCCTGTTCAAGCTGGTCGACATCGCCGACGTGCGCCTCGGCGGCGGCCTGCTCAGCCTGGGGATCCTGATGCTGCTCAACCTGACGTTGCTGATCCTGTTTGACCCCGCCCCCTATTGGGAGCGGGTACCGCTGGAGGAGCCGGACCATGTCCCAGACCAGCGCCCGTGAACTGGGGCTCTGCCGCTGCCACACCTGCGGCCTGCTGGTGCGCTATCAGGCGGGCAGCGTCTGCCCCCGCTGCCACAGCCGGCTGCAGGTGCGTATCCCCCACTCCCTGGCCTGGTCCTGGGGCTTGCTGGCGCTGGCCAGCTTCATGCTGCTGCCCGCCAACCTGCTGCCCATCACCCACTTCTACAACAAGGGATTGTTGCAGTCCGACACCATCTTCAGCGGTATCATGATGCTCTATCGCAGCAAGATGTCGGGGATTGCCACCATAGTCCTCACCGCCAGCATCATAGTGCCGGTGGGCAAGATTTTGGGGCTGGGCTGGATCTGCTGGCAACTGCAGCGCAGCAAGCCGGTGCGGCGCAAACGCCAGCTCATCATGTACCGCATCATCGACTTCATCGGGCGCTGGTCCATGCTGGACCTGTTCGTCATCTCGCTGATGGTGGCCCTGGTGGATCGCGGGGTGTTGCTCAACGTGCGGGCCGGCCCCGGTGCCACCGCCTTTGCCGGCGTGGTGGTACTGACCATGATGTCGGCCCGCATGCTGGATACCCGCCTGCTGTGGGACAAGGCGGCCCGTTAGGGGCCACCATCGCATATGCCTGAAACTGTTTGTCTTTATCTGAACTGCTGTTTATCTCAGCCAATTAAGGAGTCGGTATGATCGGGGCTGAACCCGTCATTGAGAAGCGTCGCTGGTTGTCACCCGTCTGGTTGCTGCCCTTTATCGCCCTGTTGCTGGCGGGAGGCTTCATCTACCAGCAGTTTGTCAGCAGTGGCCAGCTTATTCGCATCAACTTCGCCCAGGGCAACGGTATCCTGCCGGGCAAGACCCAGGTGCGCTACCAGGGGGTCGCCATCGGGGTGGTGCAGGAGCTGGCGCTGGCCGAAGATGGCCGCAAGATAGCCGTGCTGGCCAAGATTGACAGCCGGGCCCGCCCGCTTATCCGTAAAGGTTCGGATTTCTGGCTGGTGAGCCCCAAGGCGTCGCTCACCGAGATCTCCGGCCTCGATACCCTGGTCTCCGGCAACTACATCAACCTGCAACCCGGGCGGGACAACAACCCGCCACAGGAGGAGTTCGACGCGCTGGACGGCCCTCCCCCCGGTTACCAGGCCCAGGGACGGATGCTGCACCTGACCGCCGATTCACTCGGCTCGGTCGGTATCGGCGCCAAGCTCTATTTTCGCGGCATCGAGGTGGGCAGCGTCATCAACACCCGCCTTGGCGAAGAGAACCAGAACGTGATCCTGGATCTGGTGATAGAGCCGCGTTTTGAGCACCTCATCAAGGCCGACACCCGCTTCTGGAACATCAGCGGCATCAAGGGCTCCTTCAGCCTGGCCGGGGTCAATGTGGAGGCCGGCAGCCTCACCTCCATCCTGAGCGGCGGCATCGCCTTCGACTCTCCCAAGGACTCCCCGGAGCCGGAGAAGGGCCAGGTCTTCACCCTCTACAAAGGGTTGGCCGAGGCGGCCCGCGGCGAGCGGATCGCCATCCAGGCCGGGGATCTGCCCATCAAGGAGGGGATGCCCATCCTGTTTGAAGGCATCGAGATCGGCCGCATCGACCCCATTCGCCTCACCGACAAGGGCCGGGTGGTGACCGCACTGATCAACCCGGAGCAGGCGTTTCGGATCACCGGCAACAGCCGTCTGGTGTGGGAGAGCGTCTCCCTCGGCGCTGGCGGCATCAAGCATGCGGATCGCCTGCTGGCGGGCCCGGCCATTCGCCTCGACTATGTGGCGGGCGAGCGGGTCAATGCCATGACCCTGAGCAGCAAGGAACAACCGGGCGGCATCAAGCTGGTGCTGCAGGCCGACGATCTGGCCGGCCTCAACGAAGGGGCGCCGCTCTGGTACAAGGGTTTGCAGGTGGGTCAGATCAGCCAGCTCACCCTGGATGGCAGTGGCAACGCCAGCGTGGCCCTGGTCGTGCAGAGCCAGTATCAGCATCTGCTCAACCGGGCCCGTTTCTATCGGGCGGCGCCACTGCAGATCGATGCCGACTTGAGCGGCATCAAGGTGGAAACCAGCCCGGCCAGCGCCTGGATTGGCGGCGGCATCAAGCTGGTGCAGGCCCCCGCTGGTGAGCGGGTCAACCGGCTCTATCCCAGCCAGGAGCTGGCCCTGCTCGGTACCCGGGATGCCAAGCCCCGTCGCTGGATCTTGAAGGCCGAACAGGCCGACGGCATCGGTATCGGCTCCCCGGTGCTTTATCTGGGGCTCGAGGCCGGCAAGGTCAACGCGCTGCGCGCCGCCAAGGAGGGGGTGGAGATCGAACTCGAGATCGCCGGTGTCTATGCTCCCCTGCTCGAGCAGCAGCCGCAATTCTGGAAAAAGCCGGCGCTGGATACCCGGGTGCGGGTGGATGGCGTACAGGTCAAGGTGGGGAACCTCGCCACCTTGCTGCGCGGCGCCATCGAATTCGATCGGCTCGGCACGGGTCGCAGCAGTCACCAGCTGTTTGACAGCAAAGAGCAGGCAAGGGCCAAGGTACGGACCCTCTCCCTGGTGGCCGACAGCAACCCGGGACTCGGGGTCGGCAGCCCGATCCGCTACCGCGGGGTCGACATCGGCAAGATTGAACAGATTGAGCTGGAGCCGACCCTGGGCCAGGTGATCTTCAAGGCCGAGCTGGATGGCCAGTATGCCGCGCGCTTCCTGCAGTCCGGTGCCCGCTTCACCCTGGTGCAAGCCAAGCTTGGGCTGGGCGGCGTGGCTCACCTCGACACCCTGATCAAGGGCGCCTTTGTGGAGGCGCTGCCAGGCCAAGGGGCGGGCAAGGAGCGCTTCCCCCTCAGCCAGAGCGGCCCGGCCGGCCTGGCGCTCACCCTCAAGAGCGCATCGGTCAACGGTTTGAGCGTCGGCAGTCCATTGCTGTTTCGCAAGATGGTGGTGGGCAGCGTGACCAAGGTAGCGCTGGCCCGCGATGGCAGCGAGGTGCTGATCGACGTCAACGTGGAGCAGGAGTACGCCCATCTGGTGCGGGCCAACTCCCGCTTCTGGAACGTCTCCGGGGTCAAGGCGGATATCGGCCTGACCGGTGGCACCATCGAGGTAGAGACGGTGCAGAGCCTGCTCGCCGGCGGCATCGCCTTCAACACCCCGGAGAAAGAGATGGGGCCGACCGTCAAGGCCGGCCACAGCTACCCGCTGCATGCCAAGGCCGAGAAAGAGTGGCAGGAGTGGAGCCCCCGCATCCAGCCCTGATCTCTCCCCTCACCCACGCACACTCAAGCCCGGCACGCTGCCGGGCTTGTTTTTAGTTGCCGCGTTTTCAGAAAATTCCTGCCCTTGTGATAAGATGTCGCCCCTCTTTTTCGGTCAACGAGACGGCACCGTGCACGACAACACCTATCTTCCCGATCACTTCTTGCGCCATATCGCTGCCATCATGCCGGCGCACCTCTCCATGGATGAGTTCGTGGCCAGTTGTCGACGACCGCTGCGGCGCAGCATCCGGGTCAATACCCTGAAGATATCGGTGGCGGCGTTTGTGGCGCGGATGCAACCGCTCGGTTGGCAGCTCGATCCCGTGCCCTGGTGCGACACCGGCTTCTGGCTCAGTCGCGAAGACGAGAGCGTGCCCCTTGGCAACACCGCCGAGCATTTAAGTGGCCTCTTCTACATTCAGGAGGCGAGCTCCATGCTGCCGGTCACCGCCCTGTTTGCCTGTGAGCAGACCCGGCGTGACGGCATGTTGCTGGACGCGGCGGCGGCCCCCGGCTCCAAAACCACCCAGATTGCGGCCCTGATGGAGAACCAGGGCATGCTGGTTGCCAACGAGTACTCCAGCAGCCGGCTCAAGGTGCTCAGCGCCAATCTGCAGCGCTGCGGCGTGACCAACGTGGGCATGACCCATTTCGATGCCAAGGTCTTCGGCCAGTGGTTGCCGGAAACCTTCGATGCCATCCTGCTGGACGCCCCCTGCTCCGGCGAGGGCACGGTGCGCAAGGACGAAGACGCCCTGCGCAACTGGAGCATCGAGAGCATTGACGAAATCGCCGCCGTGCAGCAAGGGTTGCTGGAGAGTGCCTTCCATGCCCTCAAACCGGGCGGCGTACTGGTCTACTCCACCTGTACCTTGAGCCTGCAGGAGAACCAGGCCGTCTGTCAGTCACTGCAAGACAAGTTCGGCGATGCCTTCAGCTTTGACTCGCTGGCCGATCTTTTCCCCGCTGCAGAGCAGGCCTGTACACCAGATGGATACCTGCACGTTTGGCCCCAGATCTTCGACAGTGAAGGCTTTTTCGTCGCCAGATTGCGCAAGCACCACTCAGTGCCCAACACCATGTTCAAACCGGGCAAACTCGGCAAATTCCCCTTCTCGCCGCTGCCGGCCAAGGAGTCCGAACCCATGCTGCGCGAGATTGAAGCCGCTTTCGGGGTGGTGCCGCAGGGAAATCTGTTTGGCCGCAGCGAGGAGATCTGGCTCTTCCCGCAGCTGTTCGAACAGGTACAGGGCAAGCTGCGCTTTGATCGCATCGGGCTGAAACTGGCGGAGACCTTCAAGAAAGGGTATCGGCTGACCCATGAGTGGGCACTGGCCTATGGCGATGGTGCGAGCAAGGGATTCGTCGAGCTTGGCATCGCTGATGCGCGGGAGTTCATGATGGGGCGGGATGTGTGGCCGGAGCAAGCCGCCGGCACTGGCGAGGTGATCGTCCGCTATCAGGGTCATACCCTGGGCATGGGGAAATGGGTGGGCAGCCGGGTCAAGAATGCCCTGCCCCGCGAGCTGGTGCGCGACAACAATCTGTTCGTGTAGCAAGTTGTACCGGAGCAGGAAAACCCACACTCCGGTTGAACCTTTGCGCGGATCTTGAAAAGCCTTGAGCCTTGTCTAAGCTTAAAGGCAATCCGAACACCAGTTAGCGCACGGCTCTGCAAGGAGCCAATTCCCCTATGCCAGGTACAAGGAATTCGTACCTGGCTTTTTTTATGTCCCTGTTTCTCTATCTCTGCCTCAATTGCTGGCGCGTTTACTCGAGCATCTCCGCCGGCGCTTGTGCATCGATCTGTGCTTTATCCTGTTTTTGCTCATGCTGCAGCTCTTGCTGATAGAGCAGATCGATCGCCTGTTCGATGAGGGATGCCTGGCTGTCTTCGAGTAACTGTCCCAACATGGCCAGCCGCTCGGCATGACGATTGCTGATCCAGCATTGCAACCGGCTGTGAGTTTCCTGTTTGCGTTTCACGTGCTGGCGCTGCCGTTCGGCGTTGTCTTGCGCCCCGCTCACTTCTATTTCCTGGCTCATATCTACCTTGCAACTTTGATTTTTACAGTCCGTTATCTCTCACCAAGTCTTCAATATTCGCTGACCAACACCGAAGAGCCTGACTCTCCCCTTCTTGATGGGGTGAGGTCCAGTGCGCTGCAAATATATCATTGGATCAACAAGATATCATTTAACATAAAAAAGCGAGTGACGCGGTTATATTACAGCAGACCATCCAGGGCGTGATCCGAGAACTTGTGAGCGTCGTCGAAATACTCCTGCAAGGTACGGATGTCCTTGTGGCGGGTGACCTCGATGATCTTTTTCATCGGTTTGCCTGCGGTCACCGCCGACGTGATGAAGCCGCGGCGCAGACTGTGGCCGCTGACCTGGAGATCATCGATGGCCTGACCGGTACGGCGCTTTATCATCAGGTTGATGCCTTGCGGACCGAGCGGTTCCTGGGTGAGCTGGCCCCAGCGATTCATGCGGCGAAACAGGGCCCCCTCATTGATCCGGCTCTGTTTGAGCCAGCGCGCCAGTGCCGACACCGGGCAATATTGCTTGCCTGGCACCAGGGCGATCTCCGTTTCATGCAGCTGATGCTTGCTCGGCTTGAGCCGAAGACGGATCCCCTGCCCCACAAAGTCGAGATCATTCACTTCAATCCTTGCGGCCTCCGAGCGGCG
Organism: Aeromonas sp. A35_P; assembly: GCF_002259925.1. NCBI lineage: Bacteria > Pseudomonadati > Pseudomonadota > Gammaproteobacteria > Aeromonadales > Aeromonadaceae > Aeromonas > Aeromonas sp. A35_P. The sequence continues at coordinate 25,576 of NZ_NEVB01000243.1, forward strand.
CAAGGCACCGCTGAACATCAGCAACAACAGGGTGTAATCCCGGAGTCCCGCCAGATTGCCGGTGTCGATTTCGTCGAGCACACAGGCCAGCGGTTGCAGGGTCAGCGCCCCCGTCTTGCGCTTGCGGTTGTCACCGAGCCGCACTATGCCCCGCATCATCTCCTTTATCTCCGCATGCTCGGTCGGCATGGGGTGGATCCCCTTCTGCTTGAAGGCATAACGGATGCCGGCGAGCCGTCTTACCAGGGTGGCCGGTTTGCGGGGATCGCCGTTGCGCAGCTCCCCTTTCCCCTCTTCCTTGTCCAGCCAGACCCAGTCAGCCAGGATGCCGTCAGCCTGATCCGCCAGAAAGTTCATGATGTCATGATGGGTGGTTTGCAGCGGATCGAGCCCATGCAGCTGACACCAGAACACGAAGATACGGGTATCGGCCTGGTAGGCATTGAGGGTGGAGTCGGCTTTGGCGCTGCGCAGGAAGCGTCTGGCCCGGCTGTTCAGCTGAGGATCGAAGACGCTCTGCAAGGGCTGCTGAACTGGGTTTGAAATGCGTGGGTAGTTCACTTAACTCTATGATTTAATGCGGAGTTTCGTTGGATCTTACAGGATCTTGCAGATCTATCAAGTATCGATAATATTCATTATCGATACTTATGAAGAGTGCTTTTAGCCTATTTCAGCCTCCTCATTTATTCCTCAGCTCCCTCTGATTCCTGCTCCGTTTTATCAGGGTTGGGGACTTGATCTCATCAGCATCCACCAAACCAAGTGAGAGATAACGATCTGCCATGATCGTTTTGGGATGGGTCATGATAGTGCCGATTGGCATAGTAAAACGCCCCGCTATGCGGGGCGTTGTTTGTTTTATCGCTTTGCCAACTTGAACAATTCAAAGAAGTTGTGACTGGTCGCTTGGGCCAACTCGGCCAGCGGCATTTGCCGCAGATCCGCGATGAACTGGGCCACGTCGCGCACGAAGGCCGGCTCGTTCTCCCTGCCCCGGTGCGGAACCGGTGCCAGATAGGGAGAGTCGGTTTCAACCAGCAGTCGTTCCAGCGGCAACGCCTTGACCACCGCCTGCAGAGCAGCCGCATTCTTGAAAGTGGCGATGCCGGAGATGGAGATATAAAAGCCCATCGCCATGGCCGCCTCTGCCATTTCGCGTGACTCGGTGAAACAGTGCAGCACACCGCCGACCTGATCTGCCCCCTCCTCGCGCATGATCTGCAGGGTATCCTGCTGGGCATCGCGGGTATGGATGATGAGGGGCTTGTTCAGGGCGCGGGCCACCCGGATATGCTCCCGGAAGGAAGCCTGCTGTACTTCCTTGTTCTCCGGCGAATAGAAGTAGTCGAGCCCGGTTTCACCGATGGCCACCACTCGCTCATTCGCCGCCTGGGCCAACAGCAAATCGGCATCGACGCCGGGTTCCTGGTTGAGAGGATGCACGCCGCAGGAGGCAAACACCTGAGGGTAAGGGGCGATCGCCTCCAGCATGGTCGGGAACTGTGCCTGGGTCACGCTCACACAGAGAAAATATCCCACGTCCTGCCTCGCCGCCTTGGCCAGCACATCGGCCATGTCGCTCTGCTTGCTGCCATAGCTCAGACGATCGAGGTGGCAATGGGAATCAACGAGTAACATACAAAACCTTTTGGGATCTATAACCAGCGAGTGAGCCAGTTCATCAAATGGATGGTGGGGTTGGAGAGCTGCCCGGGCTGGCAGGCCGCCTTGAGCCCAACTAGCTGCTGCTCCGCCTCCAGCAGCTTTTCACTGGAGTGACGCTCCCCCAGTTGTTGACTGAGCGCGGCCAGATCCGGCATGGCCAGCTGGTGATGGCCACAGCCGGCCTGCGTCTTGAGCGCATCGCACAAGAACAGCTGCACCCAGTGCAGTCTGACCTGGGTATCGCTCGCCAGCAGGCTGCACACATGGTTGGTCCGGGTGGGCGTTTGCGAAAGGGCGAGAAAACTCTCAAGCAAATCACGGCGATCCGTGTCCTGCTGCTGCATCAAGTAATCCAGCACTCGCAGCGGAGCCCCCTGGCAGATCCGCACCTGAGCCTGGGTGGCCTGATGACCCTGCTCGGCGAGCCAGGCCAGGGTCTCCCCTTCCGCCGGCAACTGGCACACGTGCTTGTGGCAACGGCTGAGAATGGTGGGCAGCAGGCGGGAAACCTGGGAGGCGATCAGCAGCAGCAAGCTGTCGCCAGCCGGCTCCTCCAGGGTTTTCAGCAGGGCGTTGGCGGCCGATTCGGTCATGCGCTCCGCATCCGGGATGATCACCACCTTGCCGCGGCCAAGCTGGGCCGAGTTTTGCAGGCGTGCACAGATCTCGCGGATGGCCTCGACCCCTATGGTCTTGCCCTCAGTGGTGAGGGTGCCCAGATCCGGGTGATGACCCTTCTCAAACAGTTGGCAGGAGTGGCAATGGCCACAGGGCTCGCCCCGATCAGGCTGATGGCAGAGGTGCAGGCGGGCCAGCTGCTGTGCAAGTTGCTCCTTGCCAAGACCGGGATCACCCAGCAGCAGCCAGGCGTGACCGAGCCGGCCGGCGGCGGCAGTCTGGCTCAACGCCCGCCAGTCCGGGATCAACCAGGGATACATGAGGGCTCGTCTTTCAGGTAGTGGGCCAAGGCAGCCTCGATGGCCGCCTTGACCTGCTCCGGCGCTTGGCCGGCGTCGATCACCTTGATTGACTCATCGGCGGCAGCCAATTCCAGATAGCGCTGGCGGGTACGCTCGAAGAAGCTGAGCTGCTCAAGCTCGATCCGGTCCAGTTCGCCGCGATGACGTGCCCGCTGCAGGCCGATGGCGGGATCGATGTCGAGATAGAGGGTCAGATCCGGCTTGAAGTCACCGAGCACGGCCCGCTTGATGGCACCGATGAGGTTGGCATCGATGCCACGGCCACCACCCTGGTAAGCCTGGGAGGAGAGATCGTGGCGATCGCCCACCACCCAGACGCCGTCAGCCAGCGCCGGCTTGATGCGCGTCTCGACCAGTTGCACCCGGGAGGCGTACATCAGCAGCAATTCGGCTTCGATGGTGAGCCGCTCGTCGTGCACCTCCTTGACGATGGCCCGCATCCGCTCCGCCAGCGGCGTGCCGCCCGGTTCACGGGTACACTCGATCCGCGCCACCCCGTGGCCATGCAGATAGTCGGTCACGTAGCGCACCGCGGAGCTCTTCCCCGCGCCTTCCAGTCCTTCAATCACGATAAATTTAGACATTAGGGTTTCTTCAAAATGTATTCACGCACCGCCCGATTGTGTTCATCGAGGGTCTTGGAAAAATAGTGGGCCCCGCCCCCCTTGGCGACGAAATAGAGATAGTCGGTCGACAGGGGATTGAGCGCCGCTTCGATGGAGGCCTTGCCAGGCATGGCGATGGGAGTGGGCGGCAAGCCGTCGATCACATAGGTGTTGTAGGGGTTCACGTCGGTCAGGTCGCTGCGGCGGATGTTGCCGTCATACCTGTCCTTCACTCCATAGATGACGGTGGGATCAGTCTGCAGCTTCATGCCAAGGCGCAGACGATTGACGAACACCGAGGCGATCCGCGCCCGCTCTTCCGGCATCCCCGTCTCTTTTTCGATGATCGAGGCCATGATCAGCGCCTCGTAGGGAGTCTTGTAGGGCAGATTGGCCTGACGCTTCTCCCAGCTCTGCTGCAGGAAAGTTTCCATGTCCTGATGGGCACGGCGCAAAATGGAGAGATCGCTGGCATGAGTGGTATAGGCGTAGGTCTCCGGCAGGAACCACCCTTCCAGCTTGCCGTTTTCGATGCCAAGCTCCTGAGCCAGATCGGTCTCGGGCAACTCGACTGTCAGCCGCTCCAGATAAGGGGCGCTGGCCAGCTGTTTCAACCAATCCTCGAAACGGGAACCTTCGACGAAGGTCAGGCTGAAGTGAAACTCCTTGCCGGAAGCAAACAGGGAGAGGGTATCCTTGAGCGGTGCCCCTTCCTTGATCTCATAGGTACCGGACTTGATGGCAACCAGCTCAGGGTGACCGCGCAGCCAGAGCCGCACCGCCCAGGGGCTGGTTTCTCCCTCCCCCAGTTCGGCGATCAGACGCGCCGCATGGGCCCCCTTCTCGACGGTAAAGAGACGGGTCGGTCCCTTGTTGGTGAGCGTCTCCACCTGTTGCCACTTGTAATGTACATAGCCCCCGGCAGCGGCGACAGTCAGCGCCGCGCCCGCGAGCAGGGTGTAAAGCCGATTAAACTTCAATGACCAAACGCTCCTGTAAACGGCGGATCAATTCCTGACTGGCATATTGGGTCTCCCCGATGCCGGTGACCGGCACTATGCCCATCAGGGTATTGCTCAGCCATACCTCTTCGGCCTGCCACAGTGACTCCAGCGGAGCCTCCACGACACGCAGTTCAATGCTCATCTGTTTTAGCATTGCCATCACATGGCGCCGCATGATGCCGTCTATGCCGCAGTGGGAGAGATCCGGTGTAAACACCGTTCTGCCACGGCGCCAAAACAGATTGGCACTGACCCCTTCTACCAGAAATCCCCGACTGTTCAAGACTATACCTTCGACCCCGGAACGGGCCGCAAGTTCGCTTTTCAGCAGCACCTGCTCCAGCCGGTTGAGGGTCTTGAGGCCTGCCAGCATGGGGGCATCCCCCAACCGCTGCCGGCATACCAAGAGTGGAATGCCATCTTGCTGCCATGTCGGGTAGTGAGCCGGGTAAGCGGCCAGCGACAGGATCCGGGTCGGTGCATGGCAGGCAGTTCCATCATAGCCCCGGCCACCGCTGCCGCGGGTCAGCATCACCTTGATCACCGCCAGCGCTTGATCGCGGGCCAATTGGGCCACTTCATCGCCAAGTAGTTGCCAGTCCAGCTCGGCAAGGCCGAGTCTGGCGCTCGCTTGTTGCAACCTTGTCAGGTGTGCCGGCCACCAGACGGGTCGGCCATCCTTGACCAACAGGGTGGTGAAATGACCATCCCCATAGGCCAGACCACGATCCATGGCGGACACGCTGTCTGTCGGTATTCCATTGATCAGCAAAAGGATCCCTCCGATAAAAAAGGCCCGATACTGACGTATCGGGCCCATACTATCCGCCCAGGGCGAATTATACGCGTTTGAAGATCAGTGAGCCATTAGTGCCGCCAAAACCGAAGGAATTGGAGAGGGCATATTCGAAGTTGCCGGCCTTGGCAACATGAGGCACCAGATCCAGGTCGCACTCATCATCTGGGTTGTCCAGGTTGATGGTGGGCGGCGCCATCTGATCGCGCAGCGCCAGTACCGTGATGATCGCCTCGATGGCGCCGGCGGCACCCAGCAGGTGACCGGTCATCGATTTGGTGGAGCTGACCATCAAGGATTTGGCATGTTCGCCAAATACGGCCTTCATGCCGCGCAGCTCTGCGACGTCACCCAGCGGGGTGGAGGTGCCGTGAGCATTGATGTATCCCACCTGCTCGGGGGCGATGCCGGCATCCTTGATGGCATTTTGCATGGCGCGGGCGCCACCGTTGCCGTCAGCGGGAGGGGCCGTCATGTGGTAGGCATCACCGCTCATGCCAAAGCCGACCAGCTCGGCATAAATCTTGGCGCCGCGGGCCTTGGCGTGTTCGTACTCTTCCAGCACCAGCACCCCGGCGCCATCCCCCAGTACGAAACCGTCGCGATCTTTATCCCACGGACGACTGGCCTTGGTGGGCTCGTCGTTGCGGTTGGAGAGCGCCTTGGCGGCGGCAAAGCCGCCCATCCCCATCGGGGTGGAGGCTTTCTCGGCGCCGCCGGCGACCATCACGTCCGCATCGCCGTAGGCGATCATGCGGCCGGCCATGCCGATGGCATGGGTGCCTGTGGTACAGGCAGTGGTGACGGCGATGTTCGGGCCCTGCAGGCCTCTCATGATGGAGAGATGACCGGACACCATATTGATGATGGTGGACGGCACGAAGAAGGGGCTCAGCTTGCGGGGACCGCCGTTGACCAGACTGCTGTGGTTCTGTTCAATCAGACCCAGACCACCGATGCCGGAACCGATCGCCACACCGACGCGCTCGGAATTCTCCTCGTTAATGACGAGACCGGCATCATCCAGCGCCTGCACGCCTGCGGCGATGCCGTACTGGATGAAGAGATCCATCTTGCGAGCTTCTTTGCGGTTGATACCGTACTGCTCGGGATCGAAATCCTTGACCTGGCCTGCAAAGCGGGTCGCAAACTCGCTGGCGTCAAAGTGTTCGATGGGAGAAATGCCACTCTGCCCGTTGAGCAGGGCTTGCCAGCTGGATTCGGCAGTGTTGCCTACCGGGGAAAGCATCCCCAAGCCGGTCACCACGACTCTGCGTTTTGACACTGAGGTAGTCTCCGAGAGGTGTTTTGAAAAGGAGTAAACATAAAAGAAGCGGCCCTTGGGCCGCTTCTTTCAGAACAGGAACTTATTCCTGATTAGCGGTGATGTAGTCGATAGCCGCTTGAACAGTGGTGATCTTCTCGGCTTCTTCATCAGGAATTTCGGTATCGAATTCTTCTTCCAGCGCCATTACCAGTTCAACGGTATCCAAAGAGTCAGCGCCCAGGTCGTCGACGAAGGAGGCAGCGTTCTTAACGTCTTCTTCTTTAACACCCAGTTGTTCGATGATGATTTTCTTTACGCGTTCTTCGATGTTGCTCATGACCTGAATTTTCCTTTAAAAATACGCTATTGCGTCTGGTTGGGGTAGTTTATTCAATTGACGTGAGTTTGCAAGTAGCTTGCCACTGGTCAAACCACGAAATTCGCCAAACTTCGGCGTACTATCGCAAATTTGAACAGATCTCACGACAAATTGATTACACCATGTACATCCCGCCATTAACATGCAGGGTTTCGCCAGTGATGTAGGCGGCATCATCCGATGCCAAGAATACCACAGCAGCGGCAATTTCTTTTGGATCGCCCAGACGAGCGGCAGGTACCTGGCTCATGATGCCGGCACGCTGCTCTTCATTGAGCGCCTTGGTCATATCGGTCTCGATGAAACCGGGGGCTACCGCGTTCACGGTAATGCCGCGGGAGGCCACTTCACGGGCCAGCGACTTGGTGAACCCCACCAGGCCAGCCTTGGCAGCCGCGTAGTTGACTTGACCGGCGTTGCCCATGGTGCCGACCACGGAGCCGATGCTGATGATGCGGCCATTGCGCTTCTTCATCATGGCGCGCAGCACCGGCTTGCTCAGACGGTACAGGGAGGTGAGGTTGGTGTCGATGATCTCGTTCCACTCATCATCCTTCATCCGCATCAACAGGTTGTCACGGGTGATCCCGGCGTTGTTGATCAGGATGTCGATGTCGCCAAAACGCGCCTTGATGGCGGCAAAGACGGCTTCGATGGATTCCTGGCTGGTCACGTTCAGAGCCATGCCGCAACCTTGTTCACCCAGATAGGCGCTGATTGCCTCGGCGCCGCTCTCGCTGGTCGCCGTGCCGACTACCTTGGCGCCACGGGCCGCAAAAGTTTCAGCAATCGCACGGCCGATGCCACGACTGGCACCGGTCACCAACACAACCTTATCGGTAAAGCTCATTCATTGCTCCTGTTTACTTGATCTGGGCCAGCGCCTGCTCGAAAGAGGCGGCATCGTTGGCATGAATACCTTCCACGCGCTTGTCGATGCGCTTGGCGAGCCCGGTCAATACCTTGCCCGGTCCCATTTCGATCTCGAGGGTGACCCCCTCATTGGCCATCCGCTCGACAGTCTCGGTCCAACGAACCGGGCTGAACAGTTGACGCACCAATGCCTGCTTGATGGCGGCCGGATCCTGCTCACAGGACACGTCGACATTATTGATGACGGCGATGGCAGGAACCTTGATCTCGATCCCGTCCAGCGCAGCTGCCAGTTTCTCGGCAGCAGGTTTCATCAGCGCGCAGTGGGAGGGCACGGAGACCGGCAGCGGCAGCGCACGCTTGGCACCGGATTCTTTCATCAGCACGTTGGCGCGCTCGACGGCCTCTTTGTGACCAGCGATGACCACCTGGCCCGGGGAGTTGAAGTTGACCGGAGAGACCACCTGCCCTTCAGCCGCTTTCTCGCAGTTGGCGGCAATGGCGTCGTTGTCCAGGCCGATGATGGCGGCCATGGCACCGGTGCCTTCCGGCACGGCTTCCTGCATGGCCAGACCACGCAGCTCAACCAGTTTGACCGCATCGGTAAAGGCCAGCGCGCCGCTGCAGACCAGGGCGGAATACTCACCCAGACTGTGGCCTGCCATCACTGCGGGGGTTGCCCCACCCTGCTGTTGCCACAAGCGCCACAGAGCGACAGAAGCGGTCAGCAGCGCAGGCTGGGTGCGCCAGGTCTTGTTCAGCTCTTCGGCCGGACCTTCCATGACCAGGGCAAACAGGTCATAACCCAGCACCTGGCTCGCCTCGGCGAAGGTCTCCTTGATCAC
>NZ_NEVB01000244.1:0-20128 GCF_002259925.1 Aeromonas sp. A35_P
GTGAAAGATGGATCAGATAGCCGCCATGCGCACCTTCATCAAGGTGGTGGAGTGTCAGAGTTTTACCAAGGCCGCCAACCAGCTCGGCATCTCGGTCGCCATGACCTCCAAGCTGATGCAGCAGCTGGAGGAGTCGCTCTCCACCCGGCTGCTGTCGCGCACCACTCGCCAGGTCAACCCCACCGAGGCGGGCCAGTTCTACTACCAGCGCTCTCAGGCGCTGCTGGCGGAGCTCGAAGAGACCCACAGCCAGCTGACCCGCAACAACCAGCAGCCCCAGGGCACCCTCAAGCTGTCGGTGCCGATGGATTTCGGCTACCTGCACCTCTCCCCCGCCCTGCCGCTGTTTCGCGAACGCTACCCGGATCTGAAGCTGGAGATAGAGTACAGCGACCGGCGGGTGGCGCTGGTGGAAGAGGGGTTCGATCTGGCGCTGCGCATCGGCAACCTGCCGGACTCCTCCCTAGTGGCCAAGCCGCTGGCCATGATGCGGCTGGAGGTGTGCGCCAGCCCGGGCTACCTGGCCCGTCGGGGTACGCCAAGCAGCCCCGAGGATCTCAAGCAGCACGACTGCCTGCTCTATACCTTGACCCAGCCGGACTGGGTGTTCAAACGGGATGGCGAGCAGTTGAGCGTGCGCCCGCAAGGGCCGCTGCGGGCCAACAACGGGGTAGCCCTGACCCGGGCGGCCTGCGATGATCAGGGCATCATCTTGCAGCCCACCTTCATCGTCGGCGATGCGCTGCGCTCCGGCGCCCTGGTGTCACTGCTGCCGGAGTGGGAGAAGGGGCAGGTGGGGCTCTATGCCCTCTATCCGCACCGCCGTTTCGTCTCGGCCAAGGTGCGCTGTTTCATCGAATTCGTGCAGGAGCGCTATCTCGCCCCCCACTACTGGGATCGCAAGGCTTAACACCTTTACAGCGGTGACGGGATGGCTATGGGGCGGCGCTATCGGCAGGCAGCGGCAGCTCGGCCACCAGCAGCACGTCGCGCAGGTTCAACTGCCAGCGCGGCAGGCGCTGGCGCAGGGTTGCCAGCTGCTCATCGCCGAGGGCATAGGGCAGCCTGATGTGCAGGCAGTGGCAATCGAGCATGCCGGCCAACTGCAGGATCAGGATGAGGTTGGCCTCATCGGTCTTGTGCTTGTTGATGCGCTTGGCCAGCTCGTGGCGAAAGTGGGTCTCCGGATCCTGGGTCATCGCCTGCCAGCCGTAGCCAAACAGCGGAATGAAGGCACTGACGATGCCAAGGGCGGTGAGCGGCTGCTTGGGCGGGTGATAGAGGGCGTTGAGATCCAGCTCGATGGGGGTGAGCAGTCGCTCACGATTGCCGGATAAAATGTTATTACTCATTGGATAACCCTCTTGATTCCACTAGACTTCGCCGCATATTTGACCTGACATGCCAACGAGGTGCTGATGCTAAGCGATATCGAGATCTCCCGCCAGTCCCCCCGTCTCTCCATTCAAGCGCTGGCCGAGCGCCTCGCCATCCCTTCGCACCAGCTGAGCCCATACGGCCACTACAAGGGCAAACTCAGCCTCGACCTGCTCAAGTCGCTCCCCAAGCCGGCGGGCAAGCTGGTGCTGGTGAGCGCCATCACCCCCACCCCGCTTGGCGAGGGCAAGACGGTGACCACTCTCGGCCTCTCCATGGGGCTCAACCACATCGGCCAGCCCAGCATCGCCACCATCCGCCAGCCGAGCCTCGGGCCCGTGTTCGGGGTCAAAGGGGGGGCTGCCGGTGGCGGTCACGCCCAGGTGGTGCCGATGGAGGAGATGAACCTGCACCTCACCGGTGACTTTCACGCCCTCACCGCCGCCCACAACCTGGCGGCGGCAGCCCTCGATGCCCGCCTGTTCCATGAGCGCAAGCTCGGTGACCAGTTCAGCGCCAGAACCGGCCTGCCTCGGCTCGATATCGATGCCGACAACATCCTCTGGCCGCGCACCCTCGACATGAACGACCGCGCCCTGCGCCACCTCACCGTCGGCCAGGGGGGCGCCGCCGACGGCGTCGAGCGCAGCGATCGCTTCGTCATCACCGCCGCCTCCGAGCTGATGGCCATTCTGGCGCTGGCGAGCGATCTGAAAGACCTGCGCCAGCGCATCGGCCGCATCCAGCTGGCTCGCGACCTGCACGGCAACCCCATCACCGCCGAGCAGCTGGAAGTGGCGGGCGCCATGACGGTGCTGCTCAAGGAGGCCCTGCAGCCGACCCTGATGCAGACCACGGAGCAGACCCCGGTGCTGGTGCACGCCGGCCCCTTTGCCAACATCGCCCATGGCAACTCCTCGGTGATCGCCGATCGCATGGCCCTCGGCCTCACCGACTACGTGGTGACCGAGGCAGGCTTTGGCTCCGACATGGGGCTGGAGAAGTTCTTCAACATCAAGAGCCGCCAATCCGGCATCGTACCGGCCTGCGTGGTGCTGGTGGCAACGGTGCGCGGGCTCAAGGCCAACAGCGGCCTGCTCGACATCCGCCCGGGCCAGCCGCTGCCCGAAAGCCTGCTGGGCGAGGATCTGCCGACCCTGACGCAGGGCTGCGCCAACCTCGGCTGGCACATCGCCAACGCCCGCCGTTACGGCGTGCCGGTGGTGGTCGCCATCAACCGCTTCCCCACCGACAGCGAGGCGGAGCTGGCCTTGCTGACCCGCGCGGCGGTGCAAGCCGGCGCCTCTGGCTGCGCCATCTCCCACGCCTTTACCCAGGGCGGAGCTGGCGCCAGCGAGCTGGCCCGGGCGGTGGTGGCCGCCTGTGAGCAGCCAGGCAAGGTCAAGCTGCTCTACCCGGACGAGGCGAGCCTGGACGCCAAGCTGGCGACCCTGGTGGAGTGCGGCTATGGCGGGCGCGGCGTGCGACTATCGGACAAGGCGCGCCGCCAACTGGCGCAACTCTCTGCCGAGGGGTGGGGCCACTTGCCGGTCTGCGTGGCCAAGACGCCGCTCTCCATCAGCCATGATCCGGCCCTCAAGGGGGTACCGACCGACTTCGAGGTGCCCATCGAGGAGGTGAAGCTCTGCGCCGGCGCCGGCTTCGTCTATGCCCTGGCGGGCCCCATCATGACCATGCCGGGCCTTGGCAGCCTGCCGGCCTACCGCCATATCGATATCGACGAGCACGGCGAGATAGTCGGCCTGAGCTAAATGGCCGGATAAAGGATCTGGCGCCGGCCGATGACTCTGAGCTCATCGACCCTGCGATCAGCAAACCTGCCAAAACAACAAGGCCCCGTCACTGGACGGGGCCTTTTGCTATCTGCCAAACGCTCTTAGAGGGTAAAGCGCTGGGTCATATGATGCAGGGTATTGGCCAGCTTGCTCAGCTCGACACAGGCCTGGGCGGTCTGCTGGGCCCCCAGGGCATTCTCGTCCGCAGCATTGTGGATGTTGACTATGCTGCGATTGAGCTCCTCGGTCACCGCATTCTACTCCTCGGTAGCGGTGGCGATCAGGGTGTTCATGTCGGTGATCTGGGTGACGGCACCGTTGATGGTGTCGATGCTGTTGCCCGCCTCCCGCGCCAGCCCCACGCTCTCCTGCATCTGCTGACGGCTCAGCTGCATGGCGCTGCCCGCCTCGGCGGTGCGCTCCTGCAACACCTCGATCATCTTGCTGATCTCGGCGGTGGAGTTCTGGGTGCGCTGGGCCAGGGAGCGCACTTCATCGGCCACGACCGCAAAGCCGCGCCCCTGTTCACCGGCGCGCGCCGCCTCGATGGCCGCGTTGAGGGCCAGCAGGTTGGTCTGCTCGGCAATGCCGCGAATGACGTCAAGCACCATGCTGATGTTGGTGCTGTCTTGCTCCAGCTGCTGCACCACGGCGCCCGCCTGCTCAATCTTGACCGACACCTCCTCGATACTGCTGATGGCGCTGCGCACCACCTGGTTGCCCTGGGTCGAGGTGCGCGAGGCATCCTTGGCCGCGCTCATGGCGTCCGTGGTGTTGTGGGCTACCTCGTTGACGGTGGACTGCATCTCGTTCATGGCGGTGGCAACCTGGGAGACCTCGCTCTGCTGGCGAGCCATGCCGGTGGCGGACTGCTCGGAGATGGCACTCACCTCCTCCACCGCGCTGCTGAGCTGGCTCACCGAGCCGGCGATTTCACTCACCAGATCCGCCAGCGAACCCTGCATGCGGTCGATGGCGGCGCCGAGCTGACCCAGCTCGTCACGCTTGAAGCGATTGCCGCGGATCCACTCCTGCAACTCACTCTTGCCCAGATCACCGCTCGCGATGCGCTGGGCCTGGCGGGCCAGCATCACCAGCGGATCACGGATCTGGCGGGTCAGCACGGTGGAGAGCGCACCCGCCAGCAGCAGACCCAGTACCAGCGCCACTATGATGCTCAGCTTGGCGCTGTCAAATGCAGCCACCACCTGGGCACGGGAGCCCACGGAGTAGCCGTGGTTGATGCGGATCAGATCCCCTACCGACTTGGCCAGGTTGGTATAGAGGGTGATCCCCTCGCTCATGAACAGTTGCTGGGCCTCGGCCAGCTGGCCGCCATCCTGCATCTGCCGGATGCGCTGGTGCAGGGCCACGTACTTGTCCCAGTCCTGCTTGACGATGTCGAAGGTGCGCCGCTCTTCCACGTCCTCCGCCCAGATAGTGGCATCGTGCGCCTTGACCTGCCGGGCGACCTCTTGCAGGGTCTGCTCGCCAAGGTCGCGATAGTGGGCTTTCTGCTGCGGATCGGCCGCCACCAGAAACACATCCAGTTCATAGCGGCGCAGGGTATTGATGGTCTCGCCCAGGGTGCTGGTACGCACCACGGCGGGCAAAATGCTGTCGGTAAAGCCGATGGCGGCCCGGTTCATGTTGCCAAACTGCAGCAGCGAGAAGCCACCGATAAAGGCCATCATCAGGCCGAGCATGGCAAAGCCCGCGGTGAGTTTCTTGCCGATGGTCATGGTACTGGTATTCATGGCATGTCCTGGATATGAGTGAACAGATAACGCTCGTCTGAACCGTACGCATACGGCCCGCGGTCACCGCCTCCATGGCGGCTCATCCAGCCTTGATGAATCTATGTCCTTGCATGAACGAGGCGACATTTTTTACAAGATGCCCGGCTGGGCACAGATCTCTTATCGACAGACCCGCCCGACCAAGAGAGCCGCCGGAACCTAGCACCTTGAAGACTTGAACGCTTCCAGAGAGAAACACGCAAGCCATAACGGGATATATCGACCGGGGATGTCCATCCCTTGAGGAAAATTGTCGGTGCGACCATCCGGCAGCCAGCGGGCCGTCAAGGGAAGTGAAAAAGGAGGGGAAAGCGAGGAGACGTGCCGCAGCGACGGCACATCTCCTGGCAGATCAGCCTTTCAGACCGGCCAGAAACTCGGCACGGGTATCGGGCTGGGTCTTGAAGACGCCACCCAGGGAGGTGGTGGTGGTGTAGGAGGTGGAGTCCATCACGCCGCGAGCCTTCACGCAGAAGTGGGTCGCCTTGATGCTGATGGCCACGTCCTTGGTGCCGAGCAGGGTCTGCAGCGCCAGCAGGATCTGCTGGGTCAAGCGCTCCTGCACCTGAGGACGGCGGGCAAAGAACTGCACGATGCGGTTGATCTTGGAGAGCCCGATCACCTTGCCGCGGGGGATATAGGCCACGTGGGCCAGCCCGTCGATGGTGACGAAGTGGTGCTCGCAGGTGCTGGTGAGGCTGATGTCCCGCACCATGATCATCTCGTCCACCTTCATCTTGTTCTCAATCACCGTCACCTTGGGAAAGGTGGCGTAATCGAGGCCGGAGAAGATTTCGTTCACGTACATCTTGGCGATGCGATGCGGCGTCTCCGCCAGACTGTCATCGGCCAGATCCAGCCCCAGCGTCTCCATGATGGCGCGCATGTGGCCCTCGATCTTCTCCCGCTTCTGCTGGCCATCCAGGGTATTGGCCACCAGAGGTGTTTCGAGGCCCTCGGCCTCGAGAGCGGCCCTGACCAACAGGGCTTCCCGACTTAAGCTCGTCATCTTGTTCCTCTCCCACGCTCAGGGACTGTGATGGCCGCCTCGCTATGACGGCACTCGGTTGTGGCGCAATAGTAGACGGCGATTATTGTCATAATTCAAGCTAACTCAAGCCTGTTCCCTGACTTTATGCCAATCTGGCGGCTTTTACTTCGCCGGCGCTACCCATACGGGGGGAGGCGCGCGGCCCGGTCGCTGCCTATCTGTACAGCCAAACGGTTTTATCCTGCTACAACCTGCCCATCGGCAAGGATTTTTGGGATAATCCGCCCTTCACACCCCCTCCATCACACAATGAGGTCATGACATGGGATTTGATACCAGCGGACTACTCCCCCTGAGCGACGCCCTGCAGGGCATGCTGGCACAGCTTGACGGCTGTTGCGACAGCGAACAACTGCCCCTGCCAGAGGCCCTTGGCCGGGTACTCGCCGCGGATATCGCCTCCCCCCTCAGTGTGCCCCCGTTCGACAACTCCGCCATGGACGGTTATGCGGTGCGGCTGGCGGATCTCGCCAACGGTGCCCCCCTCATCATGGCGGGCAAGGCCTTTGCCGGTCAGCCCTATCAGGGTGAGTGGCCCGCCGGCCACTGCGTGCGCATCATGACCGGCGCCCCGGTACCGGCCGGGACGGATGCGGTGGTGATGCAGGAAGAAACGCAGGCCGACGGCGACAGGATCACCTTTCTGACCACGCCGGTGCCCGGCCAGAACATTCGCCGCCGCGGCGAAGACATCCGCGAGGGCGCCAGCGTGCTCGGCGCCGGTACTCGTCTCACCGCCCGGGAGATGCCGCTGCTGGCCTCCCTCGGCATTGCCACCGTACCGGTGCGCCGGCCGCTGAAAGTGGCCATCTTCAGTACCGGTGACGAGCTCAAGCCGGTCGGTACCCCGCTCGCCCACGGCGACATCTACGACTCCAACCGCTACGGCGTGCGGGCCATGCTGGATCGCATGGGCTGCGACTGCCTCGACCTTGGTATCATCCCGGATGATCCCGCTCAGCTGCGCGCCGCCTTCCAACAGGCCGATCGCGAGGCCGACGCCCTCATCACCACCGGCGGCGTCTCGGTGGGGGAAGCGGACTTCACCAAACAGCTGCTGGAGGAGCTCGGCGAAATCGGCTTCTGGAAGCTGGCCATCAAGCCGGGCAAGCCGTTTGCCTTCGGTCGCCTGCCCCACGCCTGGTTCTTCGGTCTGCCGGGCAACCCGGTCTCCGCCATGGTCACCTTCGATCAGCTGGTGCAACCGGCACTGGCCAAGCTGGCCGGCCAACGCTTCGAGCGCCCGCTCCAGTTGCAAGCCATGGCCGCAGAGCCGCTCAAGAAGGCGCCGGGCCGGCTCGACTTCCAGCGCGGCATCCTGACTCAGGGGCCAAACGGCCTGGAGGTACGCAGCACCGGCTCGCAAGACTCCGCCGTGTTCAGCTCCCTGTCGCGGGCCAACTGCTACATCGTCCTTGAGCGCGAACGGGGGCGTGTCGCGGCAGGCGAGACGGTCACCGTCGAACCATTCGGGGGATTGCTGCTGTGAGCGAGATCCTGAGCGACGCCGAGCTCTTGCGCTACAACCGCCAGATCATCCTCAAATCCTTCGATTTCGAGGGGCAGGAGGCACTCAAGCAGGCTCATGTGCTGGTGATCGGCGCCGGCGGCCTCGGCTGCGCCGCCAGCCAGTATCTGGCGGTGGCCGGGGCCGGCCAGCTCACCCTGGTCGATTTCGACAAGGTGGAGCTCTCCAACCTGCAGCGCCAGGTGCTGCACACAGATGAGCGCATTGGCCACTACAAGGTGGACTCCGCCGCCCAGTCCCTGCGCGCCCTCAACCCCTGGCTTGCGGTGGAGACCCACGCCGCCGTGGCCGACGAGGCGCTGCTCGATACCCTGTTGCCACGCCACCAGCTGGTATTGGATTGCACCGACAACCTGGCCATTCGCAACCTGCTCAACCAAAAGGCCCGCCAGCACAGGGTACCGCTGGTCAGCGGCGCCGCCATCCGGCTGGAAGGACAGATCTGCAGCTTCACCTGGCAGCAGGATGAGCCCTGCTACGCCTGCCTCAGCGCCCTGTTCGGCGAGCAGGCCCTCACCTGCGTCGAGGCGGGGGTGCTGGCCCCTGTGGTGGGACTGGTGGGCAGCCTGCAGGCGCTCGAAGCCATCAAGCT
This sequence comes from Aeromonas sp. A35_P, assembly GCF_002259925.1. Taxonomy (NCBI): domain Bacteria; kingdom Pseudomonadati; phylum Pseudomonadota; class Gammaproteobacteria; order Aeromonadales; family Aeromonadaceae; genus Aeromonas; species Aeromonas sp. A35_P. The sequence continues at coordinate 8,144 of NZ_NEVB01000244.1, forward strand.
GCTGGCTGGCATGGGCAGGAGCTACAGCGGTCGCCTGCTGATGATCGACGGCCTGGGCGGCACCTTTCGCGAGATGAAGCTGCCCAAGCGCCCCGACTGCCCGGTCTGCTCGCACGGGTAAACCATCCCAGCGAGCCTTTGCACCAACAAAAAAGCCGACCCCAGGGTCGGCTTTTTTATCTGCCACTGTTCTCCACCACTTCATCAATGGGTTGAGAGGATCCGCTGCAACAGATGATTGAAGCCGGAGGGATCTTCCGCCGGCCAGGCGTGGTGGCCATTGGGAGTGTGGATGGTGGCGTTGGGCAGGGAGGCGAACTGCTCCACCCGTTTGGCGAGCGGTAGATAGTCGTGACTGGTGGAGATGATGGCCACCGGCTGCCAGATGTTGCCAAGCCGGGCGCGCACCGACCAGCCTGGCAGCGCCTCCAGCAGCGCCTTGTAGGTTTTCTTCTTGTTGCGCACGAAACGCAGCCGGAAGGTGTGGCGCACCTGGGCAAGGTCGGGGCCGGGAAAGAGCTCGCGCCCCAGCCACCAGGCGAGCGGACGCATGCCAAACCAGCGCAACCACTTGAGGCGCTGGGCAAGCCGCTCCTGCTCTTTGGGAGTCTCCAGCAGAAATTCGCTAAAGCCGTTGACCAGCACCAGCCCCTGCACCTTGTGCGGCAGTTGCAGCGCCAGCTCCAGCGCCACCATGGCCCCCAGGGAGAGTCCCACCACCCAGGCGGGGCCGGATTGCTCATCAAGCCAGCGCACTACATCTGCCGCCAGAGTGGCCACGTCAAACGGCCCCTCCTGCATGCTCTGGCCGTGGCCACGCAGATCCAGCGCCACCACCCGGTAGTGCTCGGAAAAATGCTCTATTTGTGCCTGCCAGTCGAGGCTGGAGGAACCCAGCCCATGCAGCAGCAACAACAAAGGGCCTTCCCCCGCACTACGCAGGGCAAGACCGTTGGATTTCATCACCTGATTGCGGCGCATCAGTTCATTGCCTCTCGACTCATCCGCTGAACCATCCTGATTTTCTGCCTCTTCTGCAATCCGCTCAACCCTCGCTGACCAGACTCACCGCCTTGATGTAGGCGTAGATCTGCTGGTTCGGGGCGAGTGCCAGCCGTCTGGCGGAGCGGCTGGTGATCCGGGCCAGCAGTATCTGCTGACCCAGCGCCAACTGCAACAGGGTCTGGCCGGGGCGCACCTCGCGTTCGGCCAGCAATCTGGTGGTGAGGCAGTTGGAGAGGCTGGAGTGCTCGATGGGAGCGGTGGCAATCACCACGTCCCGCCCGGCCACCTTGATCTGCAGGGGGCCGCCGTCGTCCGGCACCTGGGTCATGGTGACCCTCAGTTGCTGCTCGCCGAGCTGCAGGGTCGCCATCTGCTCCTCTTCATCGTAGTGAGAGAGGGTCGCCGCCAGCATCACCCCGGCATCGTCGCGACTGGCAAGCGAGAGGTCGGTGCGGGCGAAGATCTCGCTCGGCCGACCTGGTGCCTCCACCCGGCCATCCGCCAGCAGCACCAGCTGATCGCAAAGCAGGCTCACCTCCTCCATGGCGTGGCTGACGAAGATCATCGGAATGCCGCTCTCCTGCTGCAAACTCTTGAGCACGTGGGCCTGATGGATGCGGCTGCGCCTGTCCAGCGCAGAAAAAGGTTCATCGAGCAGCAACAGATCAGGCTCGGCCAACAGGGCCCTGGCCAGTGCCACCCGCTGGCGCTGGCCACCGGAGAGGCCGTGGGCCGGCTGGGGCAGCAGTTCGGCAAAACCGAGCCGGGTCGCCAGTGCCTCGGGTTGCCAGCGCCCTCGCCCCTTGCGGGCCGCCAGTTGCAGGTTGCCGAGCACGCTCAGATGGGGGAAGAGGCGCGAATCCTGAAACACCAGGCCGATGCGGCGCGCCTCGGGCAGCAGATCGCTCAGCGCCCTGCCCTGCCAGTTCAACGTGTCGCCCGGCGCACGGTCCAGCCCGGCGATGATGCGCAGCAGGCTGCTCTTGCCGCAACCGGAGGGGCCGAACAGACCGAGGACGCCCCCAAGCTCCAGGGCCAGCTCACACTCGAGGCTAAAGGCGCCGAACGCCCGCCTCGCCTTGAGTTGCAGCGGTTTCGCCTTGCCGGTGTCGTTCATCCGAACAGCCTCCGTTGCCGGCGTTGCAGCACCCCATACACCAGCACCAGCATCACCAGCGAGAAGCCCATCAGGCCCCCCGCCAGCAGGTGGGCGTTTTGATAGTCCATCGTCTCCACGTGATCAAACAGGGCGATGGAGAGCACCTGGGTCTCACCCGGGATGTTGCCGCCAATCATCAGCACCACACCGAACTCCCCCAGGGTGTGGGCAAAGCCGAGCGCCGCCGCCATCACGAAGCTGGGCAGCGTCATCGGCAAGATGATGTGAAAGAAGCGCTCCAGCGGGCCGAGCCCCAGGGTGGCGGCGGCTTCCAGCTCCTTGTTGCCCATGTTGACGAAGGCGGAGGTGAGCGGCTGCACCACGAAGGGGAGCGAGTAGAGGATGGAGGCGAGCAGCAGACCGGTAAAACTGAAGGCGAGCGGCGCCCCGAAGGTGTCGCGCCACCAGGCGCCCAGCCCATAGGAGGGGGAGAAGGCCAGCAGCAGATAGAAGCCGAGCACCGTCGGCGGCAGCACCAGCGGCAGGGCCACCAGGGCCTCCACCACGGGTCTGAGCCTGTGCTGGCTGCGCGACAGCCACCAGGCCAACGGCGGCGAGAGCAGCAGCAGGATGGCGGTGGTGCTGGCTGCCAGCCTCAGGGTGAGCCAGACCGCCAGCAGATCCCCTTCACTCATCGGACGCACTCCCAACGCCAGATCCAGCACCAGACACATCGCATGAGCCGCACTCCCAGATGAATTCAGGCAACGGCATGGTGTGCATCCTTATCGCAAGAGTGGGCCGACCCGAGGGCCGGCCACTCATCAGTCAGGTGTATGGTTGCGCCATCAGTGGGGCAGCGCATAACCCGCCGCCTTGATCTCTGCCTGACCCGGCCCCTTGAGCCAGGCCACCAGCGCCTCGACCGCCGCCCCTTTCTTCAATACCAGCCCCTGCTGTTCGATGGGCGGATAGAAGTCGGCCGGCACGGCCCAGGCTTCGCCGGTCTTGCCCGCCTCCACCAGGTTGGCCCAGGCGACGAAGCCCAGCTCGGCGTTGCCGGTGTCGACGAACTGCCAGGTTTGGCCGATGTTGGTGCCGGTCAGCAGGCGGTACTGCTTGGGATCGATCTTGAGATGGTCGAGGGTCGCCATGGCGGCGGTGCCGTAGGGAGCGGTCTTCGGGTTGGCGATGGCGAGGTTGCCCTTCCAACTGCGCAGGGTTGCCTCGTCAGGAGCCGGCCCGCCCTTCTGCCACAGACCCAGCTGGCCGATGGCGTAGGTGAAACGCTCGCTGCCCTTGCCCTCCTGCTCCAGCTTCTGCGGGGTTTTCACGTCGGCGGAGAGGAAGAGATCAAACGGGGCGCCGTGGCTTATCTGGGTGTAGAGCACCCCGGTCGCGGCGGAGGAGATGGCCAGGGTGTGGCCGGTCTTGGCGGTGAACGCCTTGCCGATGCGCTCTATGGTGCCCTTGAAGTTGGCGGCAACGGCCACCTTGACCTCGTCGGCCTGCACGGCACCTGCCTGCAGCGCACTGGCGCAGACCCCGGCGATCACAACGGATAACAGCGGTTTCATTCCTTTACCTCCTGAGTGGGGCCGCTTCTATCGGGCCCCAGCCAAGGGGGCGGCCCCGAAAACAGGGGCCGCGGCTCCCGATGAGCCAGCCCCTTGAACAGGTCAAGCTTGCCAGCGGGCGGCGGCAGTGTTGTCGCTCTCCTTGGCCTCGACCCAGCGTTGTACCCCTTCAGCGGTCAGCTCTTTTTTCCAGAACGGCGCCCGGGTTTTCAAGAAATCCATGATGAAGTGGCAGGCTTCGAAGGCGGCCTCGCGGTGGGCGCTGCTCACCACCACCAGCACGATCTGATCGCCGAGCAGCAGCTCACCGATACGGTGAATGAGGGAGCACTCCTGCAGGGGCCAGCGGCTGCGGGCCTCGGCCACTATGTCCGCCAGTGCCTTCTCGGTCATGCCGGGGTAGTGCTCGAGGGCCAACCCCTTCACCTGCTCCCCCTGATTGAAGTCGCGCACCTTGCCGACAAAACTGACCACGGCGCCGGTGTCCTGCCGGGCGGCGAGACGTGCATATTCGTCGGCCAGCGAGAAGTCTTCCCGCTGCACCAGAATGCGATCGGTCATGGTTGTCTCGCTCATGGTCAACCTCCGGTCACCGGCGGGAAGAAGGCGACCTCATCGCCATCATGAAGGGGCGTATCCAGAGGCACCAGGGTCTGGTTGACCGCCACCAGCAGTTTGCCCGCTTCCAGCGCCAGCGCCCACTTGTCGCCGCGCTCGCACAAGGCGGCGCGAAGCGCCTCGGCACTGGCGTAGTCGCACGGCAGGCTCAGCTCGTCGCAGGCCACCAGCTCTCTGACTTGCGCAAAAAAGAGTACCTTGATCATGCTTGCTCTCCTGCACCGGCATTCAACTGGAAGTGACCGGACTTGCCGCCCTTTTTCTCCACCAGCCGCACCTGCTCGATCACCATGTCCTTTTGCACCGCCTTACACATGTCGTAGATGGTCAGTGCCGCCACCGACGCGGCGGTCAGCGCTTCCATTTCCACCCCCGTCTTGCCCGAGAGCTTGCAGAGGGTACGAATATGGACCCTATTGTGCTCCGCCTGGGGTTCTATCTCTACCTCCACCCGGGTCAATGCCAGCGGATGGCAGAGGGGAATGAGATCCGAGGTCTTCTTGGCCGCCATGATGCCGGCGATGCGGGCGGTGGCGAACACGTCCCCCTTATGGTGCTGACCGCTCAGGATCAGGGCCAGGGTGTCGGGAGCCATGGCGACAAACGCCTCGGCGCGGGCTTCACGCTCGGTTACCAGCTTGTCGGTCACATCCACCATGTGGGCTTCGCCGCTCTGGTTGAGATGGGTCAGGCCGGACTGAGGCTGCTTGGATTCGGTCGGGTTCATCAGAGGCCCTCAAAGATGGGAGACAAAGTTGCACGGCTTGGTGCGGGCATCGAGCTGATCGCGGATAAGCTTCTCCCACCCCAGCTGGCAGGCACCGGTAGAGCCCGGCAGGCAGCAGATCAGGGTGCGATTGGCAAGACCCGCCAGCGCGCGGCTCTGCATGGCGGCGCCCTTGATGTCGGCGAAGGAGAGCTGACGGAACAGTTCGCCAAAGCCCTGTACGGTGCGCTCGAACAATACCCCGACCGCCTCGGGCACCCGGTTCTGCTCGTTGAAGCCGGTGCCGCCGTTGATGAGCACCACCTGCACTCCCTCATCGGCGATCCAGTCGCTCACCTGGGCGCGAATACGAAACAGATTGTCGGGGCAGAGCGCCCGGTCGGCCAGCTGATGGCCCGATTCAGCGAGGGCGGAAACCAGATAGTCGCCCGGGCTGTCTTCGGCAGCGGTGCGGCTGTCGGAGACCGTCAGCACGGCGATCTTGAGGGGAATGAATGCGTTGTGTTTCTGTCCCATGGGCAGCTCCTGATGGCAAAGGACCGTGAGCAAAGAGAAGAAGAAAAGCGGCCAGGATCCCGGCTGACAGCGCTCGCTGGTGGCACGGTCCATGCCCGCCCGGGCTGAACCTTTGACCTTGTTGTCATGCGCTGCGACTCACGGCGGGCCGATTCTATCAAAACTCGCACCAGAGGGGGGATTTAAAGGAGGCACAGTGGTGCTTTTGCCCTGGCCGGGCGAAATAGCAACGAGGCCGGGTGAACCCGGCCTCGTTGCTGGTGCAGGCTTAGAAGCCCTTCACCCCTGTCATGTCGGGCAGCTGGTGAGCGATGCCCTTGTGACAGTCGATACAGGTGCTCTCGCCGCTGGCAAGGCTGGTGGCGTGCATCTGGGCACCCCGCTTGCCTTGCAGGGAGAAGTCCATGTATTCGAAGTTGTGGCAGTTGCGACACTCCCTCGAATCGCTGTCCTTCATCCGCTTCCACTCCCGCTCGGCCATCTCCCGCCGGTGCGACTCGAACTTCTCGCGGGTGTCCACCTTGCCGGTGATCATGCCCCACAGCTCCTTGGAGGCCTGCACCTTGCGGATGATCTTGTAGGTCCACTCGTGCGGCACGTGGCAATCCGGGCAACTGGCCCGCACGCCGGAGCGGTTCGCATAGTGGATGGTATCGCGGTACTCCACGAACACGTTGTCCTTCATCTCGTGGCAGCTGGTGCAGAACTTCTCGGTGTTGGAGGCTTCCATGGCGGTGTTGAAACCGCCCCAGAAGATGACCCCGCCGAAGAAGCCCATCAGCAACAGTACCCAGAGGGCTGCCTTCGAGGGGGACTTGAAGGTGGTCCACAGACGCTGGATAAAGCCGGGTAATTTCATCTATGGGTTCCTCAGTTCAAGGCTTCAACTGGTTTAAACGTATTTTCCACCAGCGGCTTGGCATCCGCTTGCGGCACGTGGCACTGCAGGCAGAAGTAGCGACGGGGGGAGACCTCACCCAGAGTCATGCCGTCACGGGTCTCGAAGTGAGTCGGGCTGATCTTGGGGGCCTTCATGGCGCTGGCGTTCTTGAAGCTGTGACAGGCCAGACACTTGTTGACCTTGTTGTCCACTTCATAGTTGCGGGTGTCGTGGGGGATCAGCGGGGGCTGATGCATGTACTGGCGATCGTAGAGGTCACCATCCTTGCGAAAGTTCTTCATGGGGGCCGGGTCGGCATCCGTCACCAGATCCGTGCTCCCCCGTTCCGACTTGATGCCCCCCGTGCTGTTGGTGATCTCGGGGACTGCCGCCATCAAGGAACCTGCCATCAGACAGGCCAGCATTGCTCCAATCAGCTTCTTCATTATTTGTTCTCCGACGTTTTCTCTGCCTTGACGGCAAAACCTACAGTGATTTCAAAAACTTGCTCCGCGCAGACATCGATGCAACGGCCGCAGTTGGTACACTCCTGAGCCACAATCAAGGGCCCGTGACCACGCTTGGCACCGTGAACGGGGCCGCGCAGGATGGGGCGCTCCGGGCAGACCGCATAACAATCCATGCAGTTGCTGCACCGCTCGCGCCCCTTGGCAGAAATCTTGATGAACCCGACCCGGTTGACCAGGGCATAGAAGGCCCCCACCGGACAGAGGTGACCGCACCAGCCCCGCTCCACCACGAAGAGATCGAACAGGAACAGCACCGCCAGCAAGGCCCAGCCCGCCCCCATGCCAAACAGCAGGCCGCGCAGGCTGAGCGACACCGGATTGACCAGCTCCCACACCAGCACACCAGCGATGGCCGGCGCCACCAGCACCATGGCCAGCAGCCAGTAGCGGGTGGAGCGGCTGAACTGGCCGTTGCCCTTGAGCCCTAGCCTCCCCCTGAGCCATGCCGCGGCATCGGTGACTAGGTTGACCGGACAGACCCAGGAGCAGAACACCCGCCCCCCGACCAGCCAGTAACCGGCGAGCACGATGACAGCCCCCAGCCAGAGGGTGGGGATAGGCCAATGGCCCGCCGCCACCGACTGCAGCAGGATCAGCGGATCCGTGAGCGGCACTGTCTCCAGCAACAGCGAGCTGGAGAGGTTGCCCTTGAGGATCCAGCTGCCCGCCAGCGGTCCCAGCAGGAACAGCGTGAGCACACCGAACTGGCAGAGCCGGCGCAGCAGCAGGAAGCGGTGTGACCGCCACCAGCCGAGCCTGGCCGTGGCTTCGGCTCCCGGATAACGACTCATAGCCCCTCCGGTTTGCGGGTTGGCAGGGTGAGCCTGTCACCGATGAGCGACTTGCCCGCCTTCGCCTTCTCTTCCCAGCCGAGCCGGTAGTGGTGGCCCAGCTCTCCCTTGGCGAGCTGGCGAGGCACCACCTTGATGGCCGCCTCTTCCAGCACGCAGGCATGCTCGCACTTGCCGCAGCCGGTGCAGACATCGCTGTGCACCGTGGGCAGGAACATGGCGTGCTTGCCGGTGCGCTGGTTGTGCTGCTGCTCCAGGGTGATCGCCTTGTCAATCAGCGGGCAGACCCGATAGCAGACGTCGCAGCGCAGCCCCAGGTAGTTGAGGCAGGTCTCGTGATCGATGAGCACCGCCACCCCCATCCGCGCCTGATCGATGTCGGTCATGGCCTGATCCAGCGCCCCGCTCGGGCAAGCCGCCACGCAGGGGATGTCGTCACACATCTCGCACGGCACGGCGCGCGCCTTGAAGTAGGGGGTGCCGGTGGTCACGGGTTCAAACAGCCGGGCGAGCTTGAGGGTGTCGTAGGGACAGGCCTCGACGCAGAGTCCGCAGCGCACGCAGGCGCCGAGGAACTCGGCCTCGTCGAGGGCGGCCGGCGGGCGCAGCGCCTGGGCAGGCACCGCCTGCACCTGCTGGCGCGCCATGCCGCCGAGCCCCACGCCAAGCAGGCCCACACCGCAGGCCCCCTTGGCCATGTCGGCCAGAAACTGGCGCCGACTACGACTCATCTCGCGCTCCCCGCCTTATGCCTTGACGACCTTGACGGCGCACTTCTTGTAATCCGTCTCTTTGGAGAGCGGATCGGTGGCGTCCAGGGTCAGCTTGTTGACCAGCTGGCTCGCATCGAAGAAGGGCATGAACACCAGTCCCTTGGGCGGACGGTTGCGACCGCGGGTCTCGACCCGGGTCTTCACCTCACCACGGCGGGAGGAGACGATCACCTCTTCGCCACGGCGCACGCCGCGAGCCTTGGCATCTTCCGGGTGCATGAACAGCACCGCATCCGGGAAGGCGCGATAGAGCTCGGGTACCCTGCGGGTCATGGTGCCGGTGTGCCAGTGCTCCAGCACGCGGCCGGTGGAGAGCCACATGTCGTACTCTTTGTCAGGTGCCTCGGCGGCCGGTTCATAGGGCAGCGCGAAGATCACCGCCTTGCCGTCGGGCTTGCCGTAGAAACGCACCCCCTCGCCCGCTTTCACGTAAGGGTCGAACCCTTCGCGATAGCGCCACAGGGTCTCCTTGCCGTCCACCACAGGCCAGCGCAGGCCACGTGCCTCGTGATACTGATCGAACGGCGCCAGATCGTGGCCATGACCGCGACCGAAGGTGGCGTACTCTTCGAACAGCCCCTTCTGGACGTAGAAACCGAAGTGCTCTGCCTCGTCGTTGAGCGCCCCCTTGCTCTGCTCTTTCGGGAACTGGTTGACCTGACCGTTGGCATAGAGCACGTCGAACAGGGTCTTGCCCTTCACTTCCGGCATCTTGGCGATGAGCTCCGCCGGCCACACCTCTTCCACGGTGAAGCGCTTGGAGAACTCCATCAGCTGCCACAGATCGGACTTGGCCCCTTCCGGTGCCTTCACCTGCTGGTGCCAGAACTGGGTACGACGCTCGGCGTTGCCGTAGGCCCCCTCTTTCTCCACCCACATGGCGGTCGGCAGGATAAGGTCGGCAGCCTGGGCTGTCACGGTCGGGTAAGGGTCGGAGACCACGATGAAGTTGGCCGGGTTGCGATAACCGGGCAGCGCCTCTTCGTTCATGTTCGGGCCGGCCTGCATGTTGTTGTTGCACATCACCCAGTAGGCGTTGAGCTTGCCGTCCTTGAGCATGCGGTTTTGCAGTACGGCGTGGTAGCCCACCTGCTCCGGGATGGTGCCTTCCGGCAGCTTCCAGATCTTCTCGGCAATGGCGCGGTGCTTGGGCTCGGTCACCACCATGTCGGCCGGCAGACGGTGGGCGAAGGTACCCACTTCACGAGCAGTACCGCAGGCGGAGGGCTGACCGGTCAGGGAGAAGGGACCGGAACCCGGCTGGGAGATCTTGCCGGTCAGCAGGTGGATGTTGTAGCAGAGGTTGTTGGCCCAGACACCGCGGGTGTGCTGGTTGAACCCCATGGTCCAGTAGGAGACCACCTTCTTGCTCGGATCGGCATAGAGCTGGGCCAGCTTCTCGAGCTTGTCCTTGGAGACGCCGGAGAGCTTGGAGACGGACTCCAGATCGTAATCCGCCACGAACTTGGCGAAGTCGTCGAAGCTCATCGGGGTGGAATCGCCGTTGTCCGGGTTCTTGGCCTTCTGCTGCAGCGGGTTGGTGGGACGCAGGCCGTAACCGATGTCCGTGGTGCCCTTGCGGAACTGGGTGTGCTTGTTGACGAACTCCCAGTTCACCTTGTCATTCTGGATGATGTAGTTGGCGATGTAGTTGAGGATCGCCAAGTCGGTCTGCGGGGTGAACACCATGCCGTTGTCCGCCAGCTCGAAGCTGCGGTGCTCGAAGGTGGAGAGCACGTGCACCTGCACGCCCTGGTGGGACAGGCGGCGATCGGAGATGCGCGACCAGAGGATGGGGTGCATCTCGGCCATGTTGGAGCCCCACAGCACGAAGGCGTCGGCCTGCTCGATGTCGTCGTAGCAGCCCATGGGTTCATCCATGCCGAAGGTACGCATGAAGCCCACGACCGCGGACGCCATGCAGTGACGGGCATTGGGATCCAGGTTGTTGGTACGCAGACCGGCCTTCATCAGCTTGGCGGCGGCATAGCCTTCCCACACGGTCCACTGGCCGGAGCCGAACATGCCGACCGCGGTCGGGCCCTTCTCTTTCAGGGTGGCCTTGAACTTCTCGGCCATGATGTCGAAGGCCTGATCCCAGCTGATGGGGGCGAAGTTGCCGTTCTTGTCGAACTTGCCATTGGTCATGCGCAGCATGGGCTGGGTCAGCCTGTCCTGGCCATACATGATCTTGGACAGGAAGTAACCCTTGATGCAGTTAAGACCGCGGTTGACCGGTGCATCGGGATCGCCCTGGGTCGCCACGACGCGCCCATCCTGGGAACCCACCAGCACGGAACAGCCGGTACCGCAGAAACGGCACGGCGCCTTGTCCCAGGTGATGGCAGTCTTGTCGGTACTGGTGATCAGATTGGCCGCCAGCGTGGGGGCACTGACACCAGCCACGGCAGCGGCTGCCGCCACCGCGTTGGCCTTCATAAAGTCGCGTCGACTCAGCTTCATGGCATATCCTCACATTGCTTATCGCGTAAGTTGTCGAGTGTATCGAACTGGTTTTGGCTCAGGGTGGCGAACTAGAACCCTGGCTTCGTTTTTCTGTGCATCCATGGCGGCCATCATGATGAGTCACGCAGGCTCGACCTTATGGCGCTACTCCTTGCACTGGGCATCGAGCTCATCGAACTGGTGGTAAATCAGGGCGGCGGACAGCACGCCCGGCATCGCATTGATGGCGTCGATGGCCGTCATGATGGGCCGCTGGCTCGGGCCTTCCAGGGTCACCACCAGCTTGCCCTCATCACTGACGGCATGGATCTCGGCCCCCTCGAGGGCCGCGATCTGATCTGCGAGCCGATGACGCAAGGAGGGCTGGGTCAGCACCACCAGGCTCGATACATGGAACTCTTGTTTCATTGTGGCTCCTGCTTCACACACATCCTGCTTCATCTGGACTCCTCGCTGGCGGGGGTTCCCACCCGGATGCTGCCGACCGGACAATCCTTCACGCAGGCACCGCATCCGGTGCAGGCTGCGGCCTCGATGCTGGGGGTCGGCACCCGGCCCAGCACGGGGGAGAAATGGATCGCCCGGGGCTCACAGCTGTCCTGGCAGCGCTGGCAGAACACCTGACCCTGAGCCAGGCAGCTGGCTTCAATATGGGCGATGTATTGCCAGGGCGCCTCCGTGGTCGGACGAAATATCGGCACTTTGCAAGCGGCGACACACTCCCCGCAAAAAGTGCACTCGCCGCGCAGAAAGTCCACGGTCGGAAAACCGCCATCGCCCTTGATCAGGATCTGCTCCGGACAGGCCGTGAGGCAGTCACCGCAGCGGGTGCAGTCGGCGGTAAAGTCGGACCAGGCGACAGACCAGGGCAGCTGTACCCGAGGTTCAGTCGATGTCAGACGACCTCGAAACAGACTGCGACGCGACAGGTTGACCCCATCCGGCATAACGGCTCCTTGTTGCTGGTGATGGCGCACGAGTGAGTCCCATGACAGGTATTTTC
>NZ_NEVB01000245.1:0-19998 GCF_002259925.1 Aeromonas sp. A35_P
AATGGAACAAAAAGTCAGATTTGGGAGTAAATACGTCCGAATTTTGAAGTAATGAAATTTTAAAATGTGGGCATATTACTCATGATGAAGGTGCGATCCACTTGTTCGCACCTTCCTAAAGGCAGCATTCACGGCATCGTCGGCGAAAATGGCGCCGGCAAGTCGACCCTGATGAGCATCATCTACGGTTTCTACCACGCCGACAAAGGCGAGATGTTCATCGACGGCAACCCCTTCAAACCCCATGGCTCACAAGATGCGATCGCCGCAGGCGTGGGCATGGTGCACCAGCACTTCATGCTGGTGAACAACTTCACCGTATTGGAAAACGTCATTCTCGGCGCAGAAAACGGCTGGCACCTGGGCCAGAGCCTGGCCGCGGCCGAAAAACTGCTGGGCGAGCTGGCGCGGGACTATGGCCTCGAAGTGCCGCTGCACGAGAAGGTCGAGGATCTGCCGGTGGGCCTGCAACAGCGGGTCGAGATCCTCAAGGCGCTCTATCGCGGCGCCCGCATCCTGATCCTGGACGAGCCGACCGGGGTACAGACCCCGCAAGAGGCGGATCACCTGTTCGAGGTGCTCAAGAAGCTGCGCGATCAGGGCGCCACCATCATCCTCATCACCCACAAGCTGCGCGAGATCCTGGCCATCACGGATCAGGTCTCCATCATGCGCCGGGGTGAAATGGTGGCCCACGTCGCCACCAGGGATACCGACAAGGAGCAGCTGGCCGAACTCATGGTGGGCCGCAAGGTGCGCCTCAAGGTCGACAAGGGGCCGACCCAGCCGGGCGACGCCAAGCTCAAGGTCAATGGCCTCAGCTATGTGGACGACGCCAGGGTGGAGCGGGTCAAATCCGTCAGCTTCGAGGTGCGGGCCGGTGAAGTGGTCGGCATCGCCGGCGTCTCCGGCAACGGCCAGTCCGAGCTGCTCAGCCTGCTCGGCGGCATCCTCAAGCCCAGCAAGGGCAGCTTCACCATCACCGGCAACGGTCAGGCCCACGAGGTGAGCGTGAGTCACCCGGCCGACCCGGAGCGGGTGCGCAACTTCGGTCTCGGCCACGTGCCGGAAGACAGACACAAGATGGGGCTGATCAACCGCTTCGAGGCGAAAGAGGCCTTCATCCTCGGCTATCACCGCCGCCCCCAGTACAACAAGGGCTGGCTGCAGAACAAGGAGGCGATCCTGCAGGATTGCCAGGCCAAGATGGACAAGTGGGACGTGCGCCCACCCCATCCCGAGCACAAGACCGCCAACTTCTCCGGCGGCAACCAGCAGAAGCTGGTGATCGCCCGGGAAGTGGAGCAGGACCCGGATGTGCTGCTGATCGGCCAGCCGACCCGCGGGGTCGACATCGGCGCCATCGAGTACATCCACCAGCAGATCATTGCCATGCGCGACAAGGGCAAGGCGGTGCTGCTGGTCTCGGTGGAGCTGGACGAGATCATGAGCCTCTCTGACCGCATCCTAGTCATCGCCGACGGTCGCATCGTCGGTGAGCTGGATGCCGCCAAGGCGGATGAGCGCACCATAGGTCTGATGATGGCGAACATAGTTCCTGACGAGGTGGCAGCAAGCCAATCACAAGGAGCCACATCATGAAGCTCACCGCCACTTGTAACGGATTCGGCCTGCTGATGGTCAACACCCCCGTCACCGGCCAGATTGCCAAGGAGGCTCGCCCATGAGCCAAGCACGTATCCCTGCCTGGATCTCCGTGGGCGTACTGCCCGCGGTCAACATCCTGCTGGCCTTCCTGGTGTCGGCCATCCTGTTCTACTACCTCGACATCAACCCGGTCGATGCCGCCGAGATCATGTGGTACGGCGCCTTCGGCACCGGTGAAGGGGTCGGTTTCACCCTCTACTACGCGACCGGCTTCATCTTTACCGGTCTGTCGGTGGCGGTGGCCTTCCACGCCGGCCTGTTCAACATAGGTGGCGAGGGGCAGGCCTATATCGGCGGCCTCGGCGTCGGTCTGGTCTGTCTGCTGCTGGGTGACTCCCTGCCGTTCGCCCTGCTGCTGCCGCTGGCCATCATCGCCGGCGGCCTGTTCGGCGCGGCCTGGGCCTTCATCCCGGCCTGGTTGCAAGCCAAGCGCGGCAGCCACATCGTCATCACCACCATCATGTTCAACTTCATCGCCGCCTCCCTGATGGCCTACCTGCTGGTCGAGGTGTTCAAGCCGGCGGGCTCCATGGCCACCGAGAGCAAGGTGTTCGCCGAGGCGAGCTGGCTGCCGAAGATGAGCGAACTGGCGGGGGCATTCGGCATGGAGATGTCGAACAGCCCGCTCAACATCAGCTTCTTCTGGGCACTGCTCTGCGCGGCCCTGGTGTGGGTCTTCATCTGGCATACCCGCTGGGGCTACGAGATCCGCTCGGTCGGCGCCAGCCAGAGTGCGTCCGCCTATGCCGGCATCTCCTATCCCAAGGTGGTGATCCTGGCCATGGTGATCTCCGGCATGCTGTCGGGCTTCTTCGCCCTCAACGTGCTGCAGGGGGAACTGCACCAGATCAAGCTCAACTTCGTGGAAGGGTTCGGCTTCACCGGCATTGCGGTGGCGCTGATGGGGCGCAACCACCCGGTCGGCGTCATCATCGCCAGCCTGCTGTTCGGCTTCCTCTATCAGGGCGGCGCCGAACTGAGCTTCGAGTTCGGGGTGGACCGCAACATAGTGGTGGTGTTGCAGGGTCTGGTGATCCTGTTCTGTGGCGCCCTAGAGCACATGATGCGTCCGCGCATCGAGCAGCTCTATCTGGCGTTTGCCAACCGCTCAGCCGCGCAAGCCAAGGGGGCCTGATCATGAGTGAAATCAAGATCCTGATGTCTCCGAGCCTGACAGTGAAGGGGTATCACCATGTTTGAAATTCTGATCCTGATGCTGGATGCCACCATCCGCACCGCGGTGATCAGGTGGTGAGCGGCATGGCCATCAACATCCTGGCGGCCGGCCTGACCGTCACCCTGGGCCGTTACTGGTTCGATCAGGGCGGCCAGACCCCGGCACTGTCCGGCGCGGCGCGCTTCGCCCCCATCGACCTGCCCTATGCCAAGGAGCTGTATGACGTGCCCGTCATCGGCCAGCTCTACAGTGAGCTCTTGAGCGGTCACTCCCTGCTGGAGTACGTGGCGTTCGCCGCCGTGCCGCTGGCCTGGTGGGTGCTGTTCCGTACCCGCTTCGGCCTGCGTCTGCGGGCGGTGGGCGAGGCACCGGCTGCGGTCGACACCGCCGGTATCTCTGTGGTGCGCATGCGCTACACCGCGCTCATCATCGGCGGCCTGCTGGCCGGCATCGGCGGCACCTACCTGGCGGTGGCCCAGACCGCCCAGTTCATCCCCAACATGAGCGCGGGCAAGGGCTTCATGGCGCTGGCGGCGCTGGTGTTCGGCAAGTGGCGCCCCTGGAACGCCATGGCGGCCTGCCTGCTGTTCGGCTTCCTCGATGCGGTCGCCATCCGGCTGCAAGGGGTCAGCATCGGCGGTTTCCCGATCCCGGTGCAGGCCATCGAGGCGCTGCCCTACATCCTGACCGTGTTCCTGCTGGCCGGCTTCATCGGCAAGGCGGTGGCACCCAAGGCGCTCGGCACCCCCTACGTCAAGGAGCGGGAATAACCCCGCCTTTCATGCCATGCAAAAGGCCCGCACAAGCGGGCCTTTTTTATTGAGCGAGGTCAGCCGACGGGGCGCACCAGCGCGGGCTGGTGGGGATCGCTCAGCCGCTCCGCCAGATAGTCCACCAGCAGCCGCACCTTGGGAGAGAGGTGGCGGTTGTGGGGATAGAGGGCCCAGATCCCCTCCGCCGGCGCCCGCAACTCCGGCAGCAGCTCGATAAGCTCACCTTGGGCCAGGTGGTCGCTCACGTAATAGTCCGGCAGCTGGATGATGCCGATCCCCTTGAGCGCCGCATCCAGCAGGGCGTGGCCGCTGTTGCAGTGCAGCAGTCCGTGCACCCGCACACTGTGGGGGCGGCCATCCAGGGTGAAGTGCCACTCGTCGCTGTTGCCCACCAGGCAGGTGTGGCGGGTGAGTTCGGAGAGGCTGTTGGGCATGCCGTGACGGGCGGTGTAAGCCGGCGAGGCGCACACATAGGGCACCCGCTGCGCCAGCTTGCGCGCCACCAGGCTGGAGTCCTTGAGATGGCCGAGCCGCAGCGCCAGATCGTAGCCTTCGTGCACCAGATCCAGCAGCTGGTTGGTGAGGTTGAGGGTCACCTCCAGCTGGGGAAAGCGCACCATAAAGTCGTTCACCAGCGGGGCGATGCGGCTCTCGCCGTAGGAGACCGGGGCCGTGATGCGCAGGGTGCCCTGCGGCACCGCCTGATGGCGCCCCACCGCCAGCTCCGCCTCGTAGAGGTTGTCCAGCAGCTGGCGACAGTGGCGATAGTAGATCTCGCCGAGCTCGGTGAGCCGCACCTGACGGGTGGTGCGCAGCAGCAGCTTGGCCTGCAGCCGATCCTCCAGCTGCGCCACCTGCCGGCTCACTTGCGCCACCGACACCCCCAGCTTGCGCGCCGCCGGGGTAAAGCCCCCCTGCTCCGCCACGCTGACAAATTCACAGATCCCTTCCCAGCCGAACATTATTACCTGTGTGTAAAAGTGATTTCAGATTTCGCCTTATTATCACCAAATAAGTGGGAAACTACACTGGATGTCCGAACCCATTCTCCTCACCCTGCTCAACAATAAGGACATCCGTCATGGCACAGGTTCAAAGCATCAAGTGTAAGGCCGCCATCGCCTGGGGCCCGGGCCAGCCCCTCTCCATCGAAGAAGTCGAGGTCATGCCACCCCAGGCGGGCGAAGTGCGGGTCCGCATCGTCGCCACCGGCGTCTGCCACACCGATGCCTTCACCCTTTCCGGTGAAGATCCGGAAGGGGTCTTCCCCTGCATCCTCGGTCACGAGGGGGGCGGCATCGTCGAATCCGTCGGCGAGGGCGTCACCAGCGTCAAGGTGGGCGATCACGTGATCCCGCTCTACACCCCCGAGTGCGGCGAGTGCAAATTCTGCAAATCCGGCAAGACCAACCTGTGCCAGAAGATCCGCGCCACCCAGGGCAAGGGGCTGATGCCGGACGGCACCACCCGCTTCTCCAAGGATGGCCAGCCCATCTATCACTACATGGGCACCTCCACCTTCAGCGAATACACGGTACTGCCCGAGATCTCCATCGCCAAGGTGGACCCGGCCGCCCCGCTGGAAGAGGTCTGCCTGCTCGGCTGCGGCGTCACCACCGGCATCGGCGCCGTGATGAACACCGCCAAGGTCAAGGAAGGTGAGAGCGTCGCCATCTTCGGGCTGGGCGGCATCGGCCTCTCCGCCGTGATAGGGGCTCGCCTGGCCAAGGCCGGCCGCATCATCGCCATCGACATCAACGAGAGCAAGTTCGAACTGGCCCGCAAGCTGGGCGCCACCGACTGCATCAACCCGAACGACTATGACAAACCCATCCAGGAGGTGATCGTCGAGCTCACCGACGGCGGTGTCGACTTCTCGTTCGAGTGCATCGGCAACGTCAAGGTGATGCGCGCGGCGCTGGAGTGCTGCCACAAGGGCTGGGGCGAGTCGGTCATCATCGGGGTGGCCGGCGCCGGCCAGGAGATCAGCACCCGCCCGTTCCAGCTGGTCACCGGCCGGGTGTGGCGCGGCAGCGCCTTCGGCGGCGTGCGCGGTCGCAGCGAGCTGCCGAGCTACGTGCAGCGTTACATGCAGGGCGAGTTCAAGCTGGACGACTTCATCACCCACACCATGGGGCTTGAGCAGATCAACGAGGCGTTCGATCTGATGCACGAAGGCAAGAGCATCCGCAGCGTCATCCACTACTGAGCATGATCACCCCGCCCGTCACCGTGGGCGGGGTGCAGGAGTTCCTCCGATGAATCTGGACATAATCAGCAGCAACAAGAGCTTCGATGGCTGGCACAAGCGCTACAGCCACGCCTCCGAGGTGCTGGGTTGCGAGATGCGCTTCGCCATCTATCTGCCGCCCCAGGCCCTCACCGGCCAGAAGGTGCCCGTGCTCTACTGGCTCTCCGGCCTCACCTGCACCGATGAAAACTTCATGCAGAAGGCGGGCGCCCAGCGCATCGCCGCCGAGCTCGGCATCGCCCTGGTGGCGCCGGACACCAGCCCCCGCGGCGAAGAGGTGGCGGACGACCCCGGTTACGATCTCGGCATGGGCGCCGGCTTCTACGTCAACGCCACCCAGCATCCCTGGCGCGATCACTACCAGATGTACGACTACGTCACCCGCGAGCTGCCCGAGCTCATCGAGACCCACTTCCCGGTCTCGACGAAGCGCGCCATCAGCGGCCACTCCATGGGTGGCCACGGGGCGCTCATCGCCGCCCTGCGCGAGCCGGGTCGCTACCGCTCGGTGTCGGCCTTCAGCCCCATCAGCCACCCGAGCCGCTGCCCCTGGGGCCAGAAGGCGCTCGGTGCCTACCTCGGCAACAACCCCCTGCTGTGGCAGGAGTGGGACGCCTGCCAGCTGCTGCGCAATGAGTCGGTCAAACCACTGCCGACTCTGGTAGACGTGGGGCTGGACGATCCCTTCCTGGCAGAACAGCTGCACATCGATGCCCTGGCCGATGTGGCCGCCAGCAAGGAGTGGCCGCTGGAGCTCAACCGCCACCCCGGGTACGATCACAGCTACTACTTCGTGGCGAGCTTCATCGAGGCGCACCTGCGCTTTCATGCCCGCCACCTCTGATCGAAACAGGCCCGTCACGGGCCTGTTTTTTCTGGTCGACGTACAAGACCATTCAGCTGCCCTGCCGGCTCACCTCGCCGGAGCCGGCGATCTCGCTCTGCAGCACGGGATCACCCCAGTAGCTGACCGAGCCAGAGCCGGCGATGCCCACCTTGAGCCGCTCCTGCGCCCGAACCTCCACGTCGCCGCTGCCGGCGATATTGACCTCCACCTCGCGCCCCTTGAGCTCGGCCCCCAGCACATCCCCCGAGCCGGCGATGTTGAGCTCGACGGCCCTCGCCGTGCTGTTCCCCAGATCCAGGCTGCCTGCGCCCGCGATGTTGCCCTCCAGCCGATCCAGTTCGAGCCCGTCGGCGACGATGTCACCGACCCCGGCCACCGACAGCACCAGCGCCTCCCCCTTGAAGCCGCGCAGCTCGCCGTTGGCAACCCCTGCCAGCGCCAGTTCATGAAGCGCGGGCAGGGTGATGGTGATCTCCAGCGGTTCGGTCGGATCGAGCCGGTAACCGTCCTTCACCTCGATCTCCAGCTTGTCGCCCCGCTCGCTCAGCACCAGGTAGGGCAGCAGGTTCTCCTGCCCGCGGATGCGCACCCCGCGCGGCTCGCCGGCCACCAGATGGACACTGGCGGGCACCCCGGCCAGCACCCGGGTCACCTGCCGGCCCATCCCGTGCTGCTGCTCGATCAGGGCCCCCGCCCCGCTCACCCGGGTATCATCCAGCCAGCTGCACCCGCTGAGCCCGACCGCCAGCACCACGCCCATCATCCATTTCATCGCCACTCTCCTCATTGTGTATTGGCCAGTCGCGGCCTCTTGGTCAGCATCTATTACAAAGCCTGTGCCAGTTCATCAACAGCATGATTTACAAGAAAATATCCATTTTTACGCCACATGGGCACAGCAAGAAGAGAGTCATTCAGACCATAAACTGGCGAATATGACCATACCCGAGCGAGCAGGTGGAGGGCTGGCTGGCGAGCCGTTCGCGGGGTCGCTATGCTGACAAGCCGTGGAAGTTTTTAGTTGCCCTGCCGGTCTGTTGAGCCAATAGTGATACTTTGTGCGTACAAAGCTCTCCATTGCGGTAATGCCATTACCACTGTCTTGTCAGTCTTCACTGCCAACAAGGAGTCAGAGCGTGACCCAAGCCACTCTTCTCTATTCCACCGCCACCGGCCTGCCGGAACCGACCCGAACCCCGCTGCTGACTGGCAGCGATCCCGAACAAAAACGCCGCGAGCTGCTCACCTACTTCTGCCAGACCTTCGATCTCTACGACTCGCTGTTCGACTGCCTGGCCGACGAGCGCGCCTGGATTGACAAGGCGATCCCCCTGCGCCACCCGCTCATCTTCTACTACGGCCACACCGCCGCCTTCTTCATCAACAAGCTGCTGGCGGCACGCCTCATCGAGGGGCGACTCGACGCCCGCATCGAGGCCATGGTCGCCATCGGGGTGGATGAGATGAGCTGGGACGATCTCGATGAAACCCACTACGACTGGCCCTCCGTCAGCGAGCTGCGCGACTACCGCGGTCGGGTGCGCGCCCTGGTGTGTGATTTCATCGAGCGGATGCCGATCGAGCTGCCCATCCATTGGCAGAGCCCGGCCTGGGTCATCTTGATGGGGATAGAGCACGAGCGCATCCACCTCGAGACCTCCAGCGTGCTGATCCGCCAGCTGCCGCTGGCCTGGGTGCGCAGCCAGCCCCAGTGGCCGGTCTGCCTCGAGGCGCGCCATCGCCGTGACGAGGTACCCGCCAACAGCCTGCTGCCGGTGGCCGGTGGCCGGGTGCGGCTCGGCAAACAGGACGCCACCTACGGCTGGGACAACGAATACGGCGAGCGTCACGTCGAACTGGCCCCCTTCCAGGCCAGTCGCATGCTGGTGAGCAATGCAGAATTTTTCGACTTCGTACAGGCAGGCGGCTACGAGACCCGCGCCTGGTGGGATGACGAAGGCTGGGGCTGGCGCCAGTATGCCGGGGCACGCATGCCCACCTTCTGGGTCGGCAACCCCCTCGAACCCGAGCAACTGCAACTGCGACTGATGACAAGGCAGGTTCCTATGCCCTGGGACTGGCCGGTGGAGGTAAACCAGCTGGAGGCCGCCGCCTTCTGTCGCTGGCAGGCGGCCCAGACCGGTCTGCCGATCCAGCTGCCGAGCGAGGCGGAGTGGATGCTGCTGCGCGAACAGCTGGCTGGTGACCAGCCGGACTGGATCGAGGCGCCCGGCAACATCAACCTGGCCCGCTTCGCGTCGTCCTGTCCGGTGGATGCCTGCCCGCAGGGTAGCTTCTTCGACCTGGTGGGCAACGTCTGGCAGTGGACCAGCACCGCCATCGATGGCTTCGAGGGGTTCAAAGTGCATCCCCTCTACGACGACTTCTCCACCCCCACCTTCGATGGCAAGCACACACTCATCAAGGGGGGCAGCTGGATCAGCACCGGCAACGAGGCGCTCAAGTCCTCCCGCTACGCCTTCCGCCGCCACTTCTTCCAGCATGCGGGCTTTCGCTATCTGGTATCCCGCCACCAGGAGCCCGTCATCGTGAATCCCTATGAAACCGACACGCTCGTCGCTCAGTACCTCGACTTCCAGTACGGGCCGAGCCACTTCGGGGTCGCCAACTACGCCCAGGCTCTGGCCAGCCTCGCCAGCGAGTTGTGCAGCCGCCATGAGCGGGCGCTCGACATCGGCTGCGCCACCGGCCGCGCCAGCTTCGAACTGGCCCGCCACTTCGCCCACGTGGACGGGGTCGACTACTCGGCCCGCTTCATCGACGTGGCGCTGGCGCTCGCCAGCCAGGACAGCTTCCGCTACGCGGTACCGGTGGAAGGGGAGCTGGTGGAGTATTGCGAGGCGCGGCTCTCCCGCCATGAGCTCGGCCGTGAGCAGGCCGATCGAGTCCACTTCAGCCAGGGGGATGCCTGCAACCTCAAGCCCAAGTATGCGGACTACGATCTGGTGCTCGCCTCCAACCTGATCGACCGGCTGCGGGAACCCGCCCGCTTCCTGCGCGACATTGCGCCCAGACTGCGCAGCGGCGGCCTGCTGGTGCTCACCAGCCCCTATACCTGGCTGACCGACTACACCCCCAAGGCCAACTGGCTCGGCGGCATCCGGGAAAACGGCGAGGCCCTCGGCACCTATCAGGCGCTGCAACGGCTGCTGGCGGAAGAGTTCGAGGAGCACCTGCCCCCAAGGGACGTCCCCTTCGTCATCCGCGAGACCGCCCGCAAGTACCAGCATACGGTGGCCCAGCTCACCGTCTGGCGCAAACGCTGACGACGCGGCAAACGAAAGAGGGAGGCCCACTGGCCTCCCTCTTTTTTATCCGAACCGCTTACCCCTGCTGAACCTGGGGCACGACCTCCTGCTCACGGTAGCGGCGGGCCAGCACGGCACACACCATCAGCTGGATCTGGTGGAAGATCATCAGCGGCAGCACCATGACCCCGACGCTGGCGGCCGGGAACATGACGTTGGCCATGGGCACCCCGTTGGCCAGGCTCTTCTTGGAGCCGCAGAAGACGATGGTGATCTCGTCCACCTTGCCAAAACCGAGGCGGCGGCTGATCCAGACGTTCCAGCCCAGCACCAGCGCCAGCAAGACGCAGCTCAGCAGCACGATACTGGCCAGATCGTACCAGCCGACCTGGTGCCAGATCCCCTGCACCACCGCCTCGCTGAAGGCCACATAGACCACCAGCAGGATGGAGCTCTGGTCCAGCTTGCCAATGAGCGGCCGGTGGCTGTCGACCCAGCGACCGATGAGCGGGCGCGACAAATGGCCCACCACGAACGGCAGCATCAGCTGCACCATGATGGCCTGAATGGAGTGCCAGGTATCGACCCCCTCCCCCTGCACATTGATCATCAGCCCCACCAGCACAGGCGAGAGGAAGATACCGAGGATGCTGGAAGCCGAGGCGCTGCACACCGCCGCCGACACATTGCCGCCCGCCATCGAGGTGAAGGCGATGGCCGACTGCACGGTGGCAGGCAGGGCGCAGAGGTAGAGGAAACCGAGGTAGATGGCCGGGCTCAGCCAGTGGGGCACCAGCGGCGTGAGCAGCAGCCCCAGCAGCGGGAACAGCACGAAGGTGCTGAGCATCACCACCAGATGGAGCCGCCAGTGGCCAAGGCCCGCCAGCAGGTTCTGGCGCGACAGCTTGGCGCCATGCATGAAGAAGAGCAGCGCCACCGCCAGCTTGGTCAGCAGACCGAACCAGACGGCCGCCTGCCCCTCGCAGGGGAAGAGGGAGGCCAGCGCGACCACCACGATCAGTACAGAGGTAAAGGGATCCAGACGCACGAGCGGTCTCCGGTGAAAGCAGATCCCGCCCCCGCGCGGGGCCGGTGATCGGGGACGACAGGAAACACAACAGGAGCTGTGGCACAGCTCCTGTTGAAACGGATCCCCAGCTTACCCCGATAAGCGGGAGGCGCAAAGTTGAGCGCCCCCCTTTATCTGCCGGAAATTAAGCAAGTCCGACTGGCCACCGGAGCCGGCCAGCCTTGTGCCTCAACTCTGCTTGACCAGCTTGCCGCCGGCTGTGCCGGTTGCCTGCTTGCGGGCCTGCCGCTTCTCGAAACGGGAGATCCACCAGTAGGCCAGCGCCGAGAAGACCGCGGTCATGAAGACGTTGATGAAGAAGGCGCGCACCAGATCCACCCCGCTCGGGAAGGCGGAGGCACTCATGCTCACCACGAAGATGGCGATCAGCACAGACACCACCGCCATGCCGAAGGTGCGCGACCCCATGCGGAACTCGCGCGGAGTGTCGTCATGTTTCCAGCGGAACACGAAGTAGGCCGCCATGATGAAGATCGGCGGCAACATGGCGGTACCGGCGGTGAGGTTGATGGCGGTGTTCATCATCTGCTGCACGGATTCCGAGCCAAAGCCGTTGACCACCAGCATCACGAACACGAAGGCGAACTGCCACCAGGCGGCGCGCACCGGCACGCCGTGCTCGTTGAGCTGGGTGGTCTTCTCGCCGTAAACCCCCTGCGGGATCTCGGAGAAGTGGATCTTCACCGGCGCCGAGGTCCACATCATCATGGAGCCGAACATGGCGATGAACAGCACCACGCCGACGAAGCGGCCCACCAGCGCCTCGGAGAGCCCGAAATACTGGGCCATGCCTGTGAAGATCTCCACCATGCCGCCGGCATAGGTGAGGCTCTCGCGCGGCACGAACACGTTCACCAGCAGGGAACCGACCGCATACATGGCACCGATGACGATGCCGGCACTGATGATCACCTTGATGAAGGACTTCTGGCCCCCCTTCACGTCATTGAGGTAGGCCGCCGCCGTCTCGGCACCGCCCGCCGCCTGGAAGATCCAGCACATGATACCGAGCGTCGCCCAGTTGACGGTGGGAGTCATCGCCTCCAGGGTGATGGGCTGGGCCGGCACATGATCGCCACTCAAAGCCATCAGGGCGCCCAGCACATAGATGGCGAACAGGGCAAAGACGCCGTAGGCCACGATCTCGGCAATCTTGCCGAGCCAGCTCGCCCCCTTGGTGGAGATATGGGTCGCCGCCGCAAACAGCACGATGGAGATGACCGAGGTGACCATGGGCGAGAAGCTGTACTCATAGCCCAGCATGGCGTAGGAGGCGTAGGCGATGACGTTGGGCAGCAGGGAGACGAACCAGAACAGGTTCACGAACCAGTAGAGAAACGAGCCCAGATAGGCCATCCGGGTGCCGAGCGGCTTTTTCAACCAGTCGTACATCCCCGACTCGGAGTTTTTGTTGGCCGAGACGAACTCGGCGATGATGAAGACGAACGGGATGAAGTAGACGATGGTCGCCAGCAGGAAGATGGGAGCGGAGCTGAGCCCCAGCTCTATGTTGTTGTTGACGATGTTGCGCACGTTGAACACGGCGGCAAAGGTCATCGACAACAGGGCAAACTTGCCTATGGTGCCGCGTACGGATTCAGACATGGTGTCCTCCAGTGGACTCGCGCTCCCTGCGGGTAACGCTGTGACTCTGTGATGTGTTCGGCAAGGGTCTGTCGGCCCCGCCCTTTACTCTCTTGTTATGATCGGGCCGCTTGGACGGCCTCGTTGCTGAACCGGTGCCGTCTCCCGCACCGGCTCGCAATACCAGTCAGACGATCGGAGTGCCCGGCGCCATCGGCACCCGCGGCTGCAACAGCACGCTCTGGCTCTCGTCCGGGGTCTCGGCGCACAGCAACATGCACTCGGAACGCTCGCCGCGCATCCTGGTGGGCTTGAGGTTGGTCAGTACCACCACCTGGCTGCCCATCAGCTCCTCTTCGCTGTAGTAAGGCACCAGACTGGTGACGGTCTGCCGCGGCCGCTCGCCCCCCACGTCGATCTGGACGATATAGAGTTTGTCGGCCCCGGGGTGACGCACCACCTCCAGCACCTTGCCCACCTTCATCTCGACCCGTTTGAATTCGGCAAACTCGATCGTCTCGCTCATGCTCTTTTCCTTTTCTGGTTCAACGGTTTGCGGGTGGCCAACGGCCACCCGATTTGATTGGGAGTCAATGCAGTGCCTATGGCGCCTGCATGGCGACCTGCGCCGCCGGCTGGGCCTCTTTCGCGCGCGCCTCGGCGCTGAGAGAAGCCTCGTATCTGTTGTATTTCCACCAGGCGAAGCCGAGGAAGATCAGGATCCCGCCGACGTTGTAGAAGATGATGGTCATGATGTCGGCACCGGTCGGGAAGGTGGAGGCGAGGAAGCCCACCGAGAAGATGGCGATCAGCACCGAGACCACTGCGATGCCGGTGGTGCGCGACCCCATCCTGAACTCCCGCGGCAGGTGGTCGAGCTTCAGCCGCAGATTGAGGTAGGCCAGCATGATGAACAGCGGCGGCAGCATGGAGGCGGCAGCAGTCATGTTGATGACGGTGTTCATCAGATCCTGCGCGGTGTTGGAGCCCAGAGTCGGGATCACCATCAGCGGCAGCACGATGAGGTACTGGATCCAGGCTGCGCGGGCGGGCACGCCATTCTCGTTCAGCTCGACCGTCTTCTTGCCGAAGATGCCGGCCGGGATCTCGGAGAAGAAGATCTTCACCGGGGTCGCCGTCCACATCAGCAGGGAGCCGAACATGGCGGTGAAGGAGACCAGCCCGACAAAGCGGTTCATCAGGATCTCCGGCAAGCCGAAATGGGCCGCCAGCCCCTCAAACACCTGCACCGAGCCGCCGGTGTATTTCAGGGTGTCGCTGTGGACGAACACGTTGATCAACAGCGATGCGATGGAGTAGAGCACGCCGATAAAGATCCCAGCGACAATGATCACCTTCGCGAAGGATTTGGAGCCCCCTTTCACGTCATTGACGTAGACCGCCACCGACTCGGCGCCACCGGCCGCCATAAAGATCCAGGTAGTGATACCCAGGAAGGCCCAGCTGAAATCGGGGACCATGGCCTCTACCGTGATGGGGTCAGCCGGTTGCACGCCGCCCACCAGTGCCGCCCCTGCCAGCAGAATGTAGGAGAGGGTCAGCAGCAGCATCAGGGACGAAGTCACCGAGGTGATGGGGCCGAGCATCCTGGCGCCGTTGGTGGAGACGTAGGTGGCAAAGGCAAACAGCACCATGCTCAATGCCGTGGTCGCCACCGGGGTGAGAATGTACTCATAACCGAGGAAGGCATAGGAGGCGTAGGCGATGACTCGCGGCAGCAAGGAGGTGAAGAAGAAGAGGTTCACGAACCAGTAGGTGTAGGCGGAGATAAAGGCCCAGCGACCGCCGAGGGAGCTCTTCACCCAGGCGTACACCCCCGCTTCGGAGTTTTTGTTCAGTGACACGAACTCCGCAATGATCAGGCAGAACGGAATGAAGTAAAAAATGGTGGCCAGAAAGAACATCGGGGCCGAGGCCAGACCGATCTCGATGTTGTTGTTGATGACGTTGTTGAAGCTGAATACCGCCGCGAAGGTGAGCGACAGCAGACCAAACTTGCCTATCGTATTGCGTTTGGAATCAGACATGGTGCATCTCCAGACCTGTAGTTATCTAGCGAAAGAGCGGGGCATGATTTGTAGGGTGAGCCCCGCCCTTCCGGCTTTGTCAGTGCAGAACCGGCGGCTTGTTATTTGTTTTTGAAGTAGCCGCCTTCGACGGTGACCTTGATGATCAGCTTGCGTACCGGGCTGTCGCCTGCGAACCGGTAAGCCTCGTCGTTCTCGAAGATCACCACCTGGCCGTTGCCCACCTGCTGGCGCTCACGCACCTCACCGGCCAGCCACTCGCGATCCGTGGTGTCGTCATAGGCCTGCTCGACCCGCAGATCCGACTTGGCTGCCCACTCCACCGTCTCTGCCCCTTCCAGGTAGTAGTGAACGTCGAAGTAGCGGCGCTGCCCCTCGAACAGTGAGGTGGCCGGGCTGGCCCCCTCCTGCAAGCGGTAGGTGAGGGAGTCACCGATGGAGTGGCAGATACCGGGCTTGAGGTTGGCCAGGTTGTTGATGGCCTCCACGCAGCGGCCCCACTTCTTGCCCTCCCGGTAGATGTTTTTGAACAGGGTCAGGTTGTCCAGGGTGATCATGCGAGGTTCCTCCCGCCGTTGATGGTGAGATCGAGCCCGGCCAGCGCAGCCGGATTGAGGTTGCCACGAGCGATGGGCAGCAGGGTCAGGCCGAAGCTGAACGGCTCGAAGCGCACCCGCCAGGAGTCCAACACCTCGGAGCCCCAGGAGTTGGAACCCAGCCCCAGTACCTTGTGATCCAGATTGAGGGTGAGATAACCACTCGGCTCCAGCTCATTGATGTGCTGCGCCCCGTGGATATGCTCCCAGCTGTAGGGCCAGACGCTCAGGTTGATGGGAGCATCGGGCCGCACGTAGAGACCGGCACCGTGGCGGTTGGTCAGGGTCGCCCAGCGCACCTGCTGGCGGTTGCCGTTGTCCTGCGGGAAGGGGTAGTGCTCCCACATCTCGCCGACTGTGCTCTGGAAGCTGTCGATCCAGTTGCTCTGGCGGCTGTCCTGATAGTTCTCACCCGGTCCCATGCCGTAGTAGTGCACCCGGTCGAGATCCTGACGAATGCCCAGCTCGAAGCCGATCTTGGGGATGATGTCGTCATAACTGCCGTAGGGCTGACCGGACAGCGCCACGTGCAGTTGGCCGTTCGGGCTGAGGGTGTAGACGTAGCGGCAGCGCATGCCGAAGTCGAACACCGGCGGCGCGATCAGGCTCTCTACCGTCACCTCGACCGCCTCACCCAGCTGGCGCCAGCTCAGAGTGCGGAAGTGCTCCTGCATGATCTGCAGGTGGTTCGGGTGCCACAGGCTCTCGTACTCCTGCTTGTGGTTGTCGATCATCGGCTTGAAGAAGGTGAGGCGCGGCGAGCGCTCGATGAGCTCATTACCATCCTGCTGCCAGCTCACCAGCTTGCCATCGAGGCGCGAGAAGCGCAGGGCGAAGCCGCTGCCACTCAGGGTTAGATCGAGCCTCTCATCGGCGATCTGCAACGGGGTGGCGTTGGGATTGGCAAAGGGTTGCAGCTGACGGGTCGACTCTTTGAGCCGGAACTGGTACTGGCCCAGCTCGTGCTCCGCCGCGCTGTAACGGGTGGCGGTGGCCTTGATGACCCTCAGCTGGACGAAGGTCTCCCGCCCATCGAGGGATGGCAGTTCGAGTTGCAGCACTGTGATGGCACCGGGAGCAATCCCTTCCAGCCGGATCTGCTGGCTGGCCAGCAGCTCGCCCTCGGCCTTCACCTCGACCAGCAGGCGGATATCGTCGAGAGTGGAGAACCAGTAACGGTTTTCCACCGCCAGCTTGCCGCTCGCCAGATCCAGCGCCCGCACCTTGACCGGGCAGATCACCTGCTTGTACTCGCGCAGGCCCGGCCCCGGGGTCTGATCCGGATAGATGAGGCCATCCATGCAGAAGTTGTAGTTGTTGGGGTAGTCGCCGTAGTCGCCGCCGTACTTGTAGACCGGGCGGCCCTGCTCGTCCTGATCCAGAATGCCGTGATCGCACCACTCCCAGATGTAGTGGCCCTGAATGTGGGGATGGCGGTCGAACACCTGCTGGTATTCGCTGAGACCACCCGGGCCGTTGCCCATGGCGTGGGCGTATTCGCAGAGGATGCGTGGCTTAGGCATAGGGAACTCGCCGAAGCAGTTCATCTGGGAGACGCGGGAATACATGGTACTCACCACATCCACCACCTCGGCGTCGCGATCCTCTTCGTAGTGCACCAGCCGGGTCGGGTCGATCGCCTTGCAGCGCTGGTACATGGCTCTGATGTTGCAGCCGTAGCCGGACTCGTTGCCGAGCGACCAGATGATGATGGAAGGGTGGTTCTTCTGGGCGTGCACGTGGCGCTCTATGCGATCCACGAACACCGGCTCCCAGAAGGGGGCATCGGTGATGCGGCTGAGATCGCCGACGTTGGCAAAGCCGTGGGTCTCCACGTCAGTCTCCGCCATCACGAACAGACCGTACTGGTCGCACAGCTCGTAGAAACGCGGGTCGTTCGGGTAGTGGGCGGTGCGCACCGAGTTGAGGTTGTGCTGCTTCATCAGCACGATGTCGCGTTCAACACGGTCCATGCCGACCGCGCGGCTCTTGAGGTGGTCGTTGTCGTGGCGATTCACCCCGTGCAGCTTGAGGTAGTGGCCGTTGACATGGAAGAGGCCATCCTTGACGGTGATTTCACGCACCCCGACCCGTTGCGGGATCACTTCCAGCAGAACCCCCTGACCGTTGTAGAGGGAGAGTTGCAGCTGGTAGAGGTAAGGATCTTCGGCGCTCCACAGATGGGGGTTGGCCAGATCCAGCGTGAAGCGGCAATCACACTTGCCATCGATAGCGAGATGATCGAGCGAGCCGCTGGCGATCTCGCTGCCCTGATCCAGCAGCGAGCAGACCAGACGATGATCACGGGCCGACTCCCCCAGGTTTTCGAGCTGGATGTCGCAGCTCAGGGTGGCGCTCTGGTTGTCGTCAGCCAGCGCGGTCTGGATGAAGAAGTCCTGCACATGGACCGCCGGTTTGCCCACCAGGTAGACATCGCGGAAGATCCCCGCCATCCACCACATGTCCTGATCTTCGATGTAGGTGGAGTCGGCCCACTGCATCACCCGCACCGACAGCAGGTTCTCACCGATGTTGGCGTAGGCGCTGATATCGAACTCTGCGGCAAGGCGGCTCCCCTTGCTGAAGCCGACGTAGTGACCGTTCACATAGACCTCGAAGTAGGTCTCCACCCCGTCAAACTTGATGATCACCTGCTCGCCGCCCCAGGCCGGGCTCAGCGTGAAGCTGCGCTGATAGGCGCCGGTGGGGTTGTTGGTCGGCACGAAGGGCACGTCGATGGGGAAGGGAAAACCTTCGTCGGTGTACTGCAGCTGACCATGCCCTTCCATCTGCCACATATTGGGCACGGTGATCTGGCCCCACTCGTTCATGGGGCTGTGATAGAAGGCCTCCGGCACTTGCAGGGGGTGGTCGAAGTAGTGGAACTGCCACTGGCCGCCAAGGCTCAGAAAACGGCGGCTCAGCTCGCGCTGCATGGTGGCCGCCAGCCCGTGGTCGGCATAAGAGAAGAAGTAGGCGCGCGGGGCCAGCCTGTTTTCACCAACGAATTGGACGTTTTCCCAGTTATTCACATGTCCTCCCGGAACAAGGCAACGTTAACTGGGTAAACTCTAGATAAATATTTACTAAATATCAGTTTTAGATCGGTAAAGTTTTAACCTGATCACAGTGAGCGGATGGTTTTGTGAGCGAGATCAGAAGCAGAAGATAAAGGAGGGCAAGGTATAGATGGGTGGCATGGATGTTGATGACAGCGGGCTGTCATGCGATCAAATTAACTATAAAACAATATGATATGAGTTTATTGGAAGAGATGGGAAAGATATTTGCTTGGGAGGGGTGTTGCGCCACCGCAAGATGGCGCGACTAAAAACATAGGTGTTTTACTAAAATTATCGTGTGGTACCGCGCAGAGTCAATTTGCTCGGTACCAGCACCCGCAGCGGGATATCCCGCTCGTCACGCAGCCGTTCAACCAGCAGATTGACCCCTTGGGAGCCCATCAACTCGGAGTGGATCCGCACCGTGGAGAGCGGCGGGAAGGTGAACTTGGCGGTCGGAATATCGTTGACGCTGATAAGCTCGATTTGCTGGGGAATCGCCAGTCCCTTCTCGTGGATGGCACGCAGCACACCGATGGCGATGGAGTCGGAGGCCACGAACAGCGCCTTGGGCCAATCCCCTGCCAGCATCTCCTTCGCCAACGCGTAACCGGAAGCGCTGGAGAAATCCCCGCGATAGAGGTCGCTCTCCTGCACCACACCCAGCCGTTGACCGTAGTCGAGGAAGGCCAGCTCGCGCAGATCCGGGCCATCATCCTGACCGCCGATATAGCCGATGCGCTGGTGTCCCTGAGCGATGAAGAAGTCCACTACCTGCTGGCTGATCAGCGCCAGATCCACGTCAATCGAGTCAAAGTCCCCCTGAGAACGGCAATCCACGAACACCAGCTGGGCAGAGAGGGAGTGAAGCGCGGCGAGACGCTCTGCGGGCAGATGGCCGATGACCAGGATACCGTCGACGGCGGAGAGATCGCGCCCCTCGGCACCGTTGTAGAAGTGGGTCAGTTCGATGTTGAGGCGAGCACACTGGGTCTCGATGCCGTAGCGGATGGCCAGATAGTAGGGATCGTTGACCTCGGTGCTCTGCGGGTAGGCATAGACCGCCAAGAAGTGCAGCTTGCTCTTGTGAACCCCCTTGCGGGCACCGCTGGTCTTGTACTCCAGCCGCTCGGCGATCTCGAAGATCTTCTGCTTGGTCTCTTCCTTGACGCTCAGCGTCGGATCTTCATTGAGCACCCGCGACACGGTAGCCTGGGATACCCCCGCCTCCTGTGCAATTTCCTTCAACGTGGCCATGCATACTCCTCTGGCAATGACGCGCGACAACACCAGACCAAGAGTAACGGGCAACGTGCTGACATCCCAGCATTTTTACTAAAAGAAACCCATCATAATGGCAAATTTCCAATGCAAAAAGGCCTCCCGAATGGGAGGCCTCTTCTAAATGGGTGCCTGACAGTGTTCTACTCTCGCATGGCGAATGCCACACTACCATCGACGCTACCGCGTTTCACTTCTGAGTTCGGCATGGGATCAGGTGGTTCCACGGCGCTATTGCCGTCAGGCAAAAGCTGTACTACTTGAAAATGGTGCTGATACCCAGAATCGAACTGGGGACCTCATCCTTACCAAGGATGCGCTCTACCGACTGAGCCATATCAGCACACTAACC